>NZ_JAMYQC010000017.1:0-142477 GCF_040320645.1 Mesorhizobium sp. M0633 | reverse complement strand
TGAGTCGAGAACCGCATGTGCTCGTGGTCGGCGGATCAGACTCCAGCGGTGGGGCTGGAATTGCACGCGATATCGAGACGATCGCTTCCATTGGCGTGCGCACCTGCCTGGCTGTCACAGCGCTGACGGTGCAGACGCACGAAGCCGTGATGGAAATCCATCCTTCGCAGCCCGATCTTGTGGCCGATCAGATGCGCGCCGCGCTGCAGGCCAACAAGGTGGCGGTAATTAAGATCGGCATGCTCGCAACGGCCGAGATCGTCGTTGCCGTCGCGGCTGTGCTACGCGAAAATCCGCAGGTGCCGGCAGTGCTCGATCCGGTGCTGGCCTCGAGCTCCGGCCGGGGGCTTCTGGAAGCAGGTGCCATCGCTGCCATGAGGCGCGATCTGATGCCGCTTTGCTGCCTTGTGACCCCCAATCTCCTCGAGCTGGCGGTCCTTGTTGGTGCGGAACCGCCAGCCGACGAGAGCGACGCGGTGAGACTGGGACGGAAATTGCTGGCAGCCGGCGTGCCGGGCCTGCTGATCAAAGGGGGCCATGCATCAGGACCTCGATCAACCGATATTCTGTTGCGTTCCGATCAAGAACCAATCCGCTTCGACGCACCTCGTCTTGTCGCATCAATGCGCGGGACGGGTTGCATGCTGGCTAGCGCGATTGCGGCGCATCTGGCGAAGGCGAAGCCGCTCGAAGACAGTGTGCGCGAAAGCAAGCGGCTTGTCTTGGCCATGTTTAAGAAGAATGCAGCAGACCGACGAAACTTGTAAGATTTTCCAACTCTCGAAAGACACGCCTGCCTCTCGCGGGTCCGGGCTGGTAATTTCCCCTCCTAATTCACCTCACTCGACAGGAGTAGTTTGACGCCCTCGCCAGGCGGCGACCGCGAGATCAACGATGGCGAGGCGGCCGTCGTGCGCCGTATCTAGTGCGTTGTGTGGCATCCTTTCCCCACATCCGACTGTGATCCTGGAATTCACCTTGGTCGCGAGCTCCTGCTAAACGACGCCCCTCGACGGGAGCGGTCGATCCCGCGTCTCGGCTGCGGCGGCGCTAGGCTGACGCTCCTTAGGCCGTCCTGTTGAACCGGACTCGGGATCACGAACTGCCTCCGACAATGAATGAACATTGTCCGTCTTACGGCCATTTCATCGTCACCGCCGGTGTGCTCAAGCGATGCAGGCCATCCCTGTCATTCAAGGGATTATCGGCTTCGAAAAACAGTGAAGCTTCATCCGTCCTTGCATCCGCTTCGCTCAGGCTCAGCAGACGTCAGCAGGTTCTTCACCACGTTAAGAGCGAGGGCGTGTGGCTCAAGCCGGCTTGGCACGAGGGCCGGGAGGTGATCGCGGTGTTCGAGACCGAGCCGACGCGAACCCAACCACTTTATGTGGCTCGAGTGGTGTGAAGGTCGGATCAGCTTCATTCGCGACTACCGCAACGCCCGCTATGTTGCCGATGATGCGGAGCTGGCGCTGGACGCCAGGTCCCACGACGACGGAACCGGCGACTGCTCGTCGCGACGCCTAATCAAGCCCGATAGCAGCTCCATGCGGCACTCGTTGACAAGCCTGCCGTGATATGAACAGGATTATACAGGCTCACTGAACAGGTACCCATATGAAGCGACGCTCGGTTCAACTGTCTCCCGGCACGGGCAAGCCCGAACAGATCGCCACCGTTCTCGAACATGAAATCCGCTCCGGTGTTCTCGGCTTCGGCGACCGGCTGCAAAGCGAGAACGAGCTCGTCCATCGTTTCTCCGTCAGCCGCAACACCGTCCGCAAAGGCCTCGAGGAACTGTCCAGCCGCGGGCTGATCACCACCAAAGTCGGCATCGGCTCTTTCGTCACCTTCGATGGCAAGCCCGTTGATGACTCCATCGGTTGGTCGCGGGCGCTCGCCAATGCCGGCGCCAATGCAGAGACGCGGACGCTGCGGCTCGAGGTGATCGAGGATCCCGATCTTGCCGCACGGCTTGGTATAGAAAACCCGTTTTTCATCGCTGTCGACCGGGTGCGCACCAATGCCAGCGACGGCCACGCCATCTCCATCGAGCGCAGCCGCCTGCCATTGTCGCCGGAACTGGAGGACGTGCCGTTACGCGGGCTGCGCGAAGGCTCGCTGCACCAGACGCTGCGCGGCGCCGGCCTCATTCCCGACCATGGCGAGGAATGGGTCGGCATCGAAATGCTCAACGCCGAGGACTCTGCAATCCTCGGTTGCCCGCAAGGCACGCCGTTCCTTCGCGGTCGCCGGTTGACCCGCGCCGCCGATGACCGGCCGATCGAATATGTGACCAGCCTGCTCAACCCGGCGCATTTTGCGCTGCATATGAGGTTCTGAGTGATGCCGGACGACAACACCGGGAATATGACTGATCGGGCCATGGGGGCGCTTGTCGGCGGGGCACTGGGGGATGCGCTGGGCATGCCGACGCAGCTTTTGTCGCCGGCCCGGATTGCCGAACTCTACGCCCATGTAGAGGGCTTCATTGCTCCTTTCGCCGACCATCCGGTGTCGAAGGGGCTTCCCGCTGGAACGATCACCGACGACACCGAACAGGCGCTTCTGCTTGGCCGTATCCTGGTCGAATCCGGTAACCGCTTCGATCATGCGCGGTGGGTCAACGCGCTGCTCGACTGGGAGCGCGACGTCAAAGCGCGCGGCAGCTACGATCTGCTGGGACCATCGACCAAACGCGCCATCGACGCCATCAACAATGGCGTGCCGGCCGAGGAAGCGGGGCGCAGCGGCGACACAAATGGTGCGGCCATGCGCATTGCGCCGGTCGGCATCATGATGCCGCCAGAGCCGCTGGACGCGCTGGTCGCCAAAGTTGCCGAGACCTGCCGGGCCACGCACAACACCTCGGTTGCCATTGCGGCCGCAGCCGCCGTTGCGGCGGCCGTCAGCTGCGGCGTCGCCGGCGGCGACTGGCGCGCCGCTTCCGACAGCGCCATCGCCGCGGCGAGGTGCGGAGCAGCACTCGGCTATTGGGTGACCGGCGGTGACATTGCCGCCCGCATTGGGTGGGCGCAGGAGCTTGTGCGCGGCAAGGCGACGAAGGACGCGATCCGGCTGATCACCGATCTGGTCGGCACCGGCGTCGCCAGTCAGGAGTCCGTTCCGGCTGCATTCGCCGTGCTGGAAGTCGCCGGCGATGATCCCTGGCAAGCGGCGGTCATCAGTGCCAATCTCGGTGGCGACACCGATACGATCGGCGCCATCGCGACCGGCATGGCCGGCGCCTGCACCGGCTTTTCCCGACTGCCTCAGAACCGCATTGCAGACCTCAAGGGCATCGACATTGCGGCGGTTGGCGCGCTCACCGCCGACCTTGTTGCGGCCCGTATATCCAAGCGCCGTGCCGACAGGACGGGTCCCGGCAAGGATGCGGCGATATGAGTGGGCGTGTCGTCCATGTCGGCAGCGCGGTGGTCGACTATGTCTACCGCATCGACGCCTTGCCGGCGCCGGGTACGGAGAAGACGGCGTCGAGCTATACGCAAGTCGCCGGCGGCGGCTTCAACATGATGGTCGCGGCCAGCCGCACCGGCATGAAGGTGGTGTTCGGCGGCCAGCTCGGCAGCGGACCCAACGGCGACTTCCTGCGCGCGGCCTTAGCCAGCGAGGGGATCGAGACACTGACGACGCCATCGCCCATCATGGACAGCGGCAATTGCGTCGCCATGATCAGCAGCGATGCCGAGCGCACCTTCGTCTCGTGGCCTGGTGCGGAGAGCTTGCTCAGCCTTGACATGATGGCGCCCGTCTCGGTCGCCCCGGGGGATTGGGTGTTCACCTCCGGCTATACGCTTAGCTATCCGGGAAGCCGAGACGCGCTTGTCGACTGGATCGAGGCACTTCCGGCCGACACACCGCTTGTCCTCGACCCGACACCTGTCGTCGTCGACATTCCCCGCCCTATCCTGCCTCGGATACTCGCCCGCACCACCTGGTTGAGCTGCAACAGGATGGAAGCGGCCGCGATTGCCGGTCCGGGCGACGTCGAGACACTCGCGTCACGGCTTCTTAGCGACCACTCCCCGAAGGCCGTCGGCGTCGTTATTCGCGCCGGAGCGAAAGGCTGCCACATACGGCTGGCCGATGGCTCGGCGCAAACGAGTGCCGGCTTCGAGGTCGACGCCATCGACACCAATGGCGCCGGCGACACCCATATCGGCGCTTTCGTCAGTGCGCTGGCGCGCGGCGCGCCGCCTTTTGAAGCAGCGCGCTACGCCAATGCGGCGGCGGCCATTTCCGTCACCCGCCACGGTGGTTCATCAGCGCCGACCGACCACGAGATCCAGACATTCCTAAGCCATGCCGGCGGTCCGCCGATCGGCCTCCATGGCCGGAAGCAAGAGGCCAAACGCCCGACGGCCTGACAAAGCCCGGGAAGCGGGCAAACACAGAGAGGAACGAACATGCGCATGCCCGACTTGACTGCCCTGCTGACGGCGACCGCCGTCTTCACCTCCGCACTCGCATTTGCCGCCAAGGCCGACGAGGTGCACGTACTCAACTGGAAGGGCTACGGCGCCGACGAGCCGTGGGCCATCGAAGCCTTTGAGAAGGCGACCGGCAGCAAGGTCGTCAACGATTTTTTCAATTCCGAACAGGAGATGCTGACCAAGCTCAGGACCAATCCCGGCCTTTACGATGTCGTCATGATCAACGCCGCCTTCAACGACCAGGCGATGGCGGAAAAGCTGATCCAGCCGATCGACACGTCCAAGCTGCCGAACTTTCCCGACATCAGCAAGGACAAGGCCGGATCGCCGATGCTCGTCCATGACGGCAAGGTCTATGGCGTGCCGTGGGTCTGGGGCCTGACGGCGCTCGCCATCAATGAAAAATCCTTCGACAAGCCGCCGACGAGCATCGCCGAAATGTGGGATCCCGCTCACAAGGGCCGCGTCACCATCCGTGATGATGCCGTCGAGGCGGTTCAGTTCGGCGCCATTGCCACCGGCCAGAACATCAACGACATCAAGGATATCGAGGCGGTCAAGGCGAAGCTCACCTCGCTGATGCCGCAGATCAAGACGTTCTGGAGCTCGGAAAACGACTGGAACCAGATGGCTGCCTCTAACCAGATCGACATCGGCACCTATTGGAGCGGCTCGGCCGACCGCGCCAAGACCCATTTCAAGCTGCCGGTCTCGCTCGTGATCCCGCAGGAGGGCGCTGTCGCCTGGCTCGACGCCTTCTCCATTCCGGTCGGTTCCAAGAATGTCGCCGGCGCCGAGGCCTTCATCAACTACATGATCGACCCGAAGTTCTATGTCGAATGGGTCACCAAGGTCGGAGCCCCGGTATCCGCCAACACCAAGGCTGTAGAAGCACTTCCCGGCGATGCGTTCAACCGCAAGGTGATGGGTGACCCGGCAGTCGCCAAGCGCATTCAGTTCCAGGCGCCGATCACAGACGCCCAGCGCGAAACCTATCTGTCGCTCTGGCAGCAGCTCAAGGTCGACGTGAAGTAACAGCAGAAGCCGGGATCAGCCGACCATCCATGTCGGCTGATGCTTCCCATCCTGGGAGGAGGATGTCATGGCAGCACAGGTTGCGGCCGCGTCGCGCAGCGGATTGAGATCGGCCTTGCCGCTGCTGGCGCCTGCCTATCTCTGGCTGACGGTTGCGATCTTCCTGCCGCTCTCAGCCATGGTCTTCTTCTCCTTCATGACCGACCTGCCGCTGTCGGGAAAGCCGTGGGCGTTCACGCTCGAAAACTATGCCGCCTTTTTTTCACAAAGCCTTTATCTGACATTGCTTTTGGCCTCGCTGCGCCTCGGCCTCGAGGTGACGCTGTGGTGCATCGTCATCGGTTATCCCGCCGCTTATGTGCTGGCTAAGGTGCTGAAAGGCCGCAGCCGAGAGGCGATTTTCCTGCTCGTCATCCTGCCGTTCTGGTCGAACGGGCTGGTGCGCATCTTCTCCTGGGCGATGGTGCTGCGTGAAGGCGGCATCCTCGACACTGCGCTCAACGCCGTCCTGCCGTTCAAGATCAACATTGATCTTATCTATTCCTATCCGGCCGTCATCATCGGGCTGGTGCACTCCTACGTGCCTTACATGGTGCTGACGTGCTACTTGACCCTGCAGGCCATCGATGACTCGCTGATCGAGGCCGGGCGCTCGCTCGGCGCCTCGCGGCTGCAGGTGCTGAATCGAGTCATCATTCCGCTGTCGATGCCGGGGCTGGTGGCGGGCGCAGCGCTCGTCTTCGTCCCGGTTGTTGGTTCGTTCATGGAACCGCGCATCCTCGGCGGCCGTACCGGCACCTTTTACGGCACTGTCATCGAGGACCAGTTCGTCGCCGTGTTCAACTGGCCGCTGGGTGCTGCGCTCTCCTTTATCCTGTTGGCCGTCGTGCTGGTCATCCTGGCGGTTGCCTCGCCGGTGCTGCGGAGGACTACGTGATGGCGACGACACGTGTTCTCGAATGGCTCGGCCGCCTCTACATCTGGCTATTGCTCGCCTTCCTCTATGTGCCCATCATCATCATGGCGCTAATGTCTTTCAACGTTTCGCCCTTCTACCAGCTGCCGTTCGAATGGACGACGGAATGGTATGTCTCGCTGTGGCAGAACGACCAGCTTATCTCAGCCACCTGGAACAGTGTCGAAATCGCAGTCATCACTACCATCATCTGCGTCGTGCTTGGCTCGGCGGCGTCACTTGCGCTCTACCGCTATGAGTTTCGCGGCAAGAAATTCCTGCAGGCGCTGCTGTTTCCGCCAATCGCCATTCCGTGGCTGATAACCGGCACGGCGATGTTGATCTTCTTCTTCGGCGTCGGCATTGGGCGCGGCCTGTTCGCTATCCTGCTTGGCCACGTCGCGCTTGCACTTCCCTACGTCATTGTCGTCGTGTCGGCCCGACTGCAGACCTTCGCGCACGAGCTGGAAGAGGCGGCGCGCTCGCTCGGCGCCAATCAATGGCAGTTGACGAACCGCGTCACGCTGCCCTGGATCATGCCGGGCGTCATTTGCCGGCGGGCTGTTCGCCTTCGCCGTGTCCTTCGACCAGTTCGTCGTATCCTACTTCTTGTCGACGCCCGGCCAGACGACGCTGCCGGTCGAAATCTACGCCGCGATCCGCAAGGGATTCACCCCCGAGATCAATGCGGTCTCGACGATCATCATTGTCGTGTCGATGGCACTGATGCTGCTGACGGCGCGCTTCTTCAAATTCGGCGGAGAGAAGTAATGGCTGGCGTCCAAGTAGCGAACGTGTCGCGCGCTTTCGGTGCCCACAAGGCGCTGGACGATGTGTCTATCGATTTCGCCGATGGCGGCTTCTATGCCCTGCTCGGGCCGTCAGGCAGCGGCAAGACCACGCTGCTGCGACAAATCGCGGGCTTCGACTTTCCCGATTCCGGTCGCATCACCATAGGTGGTGAGAGCGTCGAACGGGTGCCGGTCGAAAAACGGCGCATCGGCATGGTGTTCCAGAACTACGCCCTGTTTCCCAATATGAGCGTCTCCGACAATATCGCCTTCGGCTTGTCGGTGCGCGGCGAGCAAAAGGCGGTGATTGCCAGCGAGGTGCAGCGAGCACTCGACCTCGTGCAGCTCAGCAGGCTCGGCGGCCGACGGCCGCACCAGCTGTCCGGCGGCCAGCGCCAACGGGTGGCGCTCGCTCGCGCGATCGTCATCCGGCCGCGCGTGTTGTTGCTCGACGAGCCGCTCGGGGCGTTGGACAAGGCGCTGCGGGTCGACATGCAGATCGAGCTCAAGCGCATCCAGCGCGAGATCGGCATCACCACCATCTTCGTCACCCACGATCAGGAAGAAGCGCTGACGATGAGCGACCGTATCGGCATTCTGCGCGATGGCAAGCTGGTGCAGGAAGGCCCGCCCGAGGAGATCTACGATCGGCCGACGAGTGAGTTTGCCGCTACCTTCCTGGGCGACGCCAACATCCTTCGCGGCGACAGCACGGGCAACGGCATCCGGCTGCCGGACGGCACAGCGATTGCCGTCGGCTCCGGTACCAAGCTTGCCGCTGGGGCCAAGGCAAGCTGCGCCGTGCGGCCCGAACGCATCCGCATCTTCACCGATGCCGAGGCTCCGGATACGGCCAACGGGAATCTGCTGCGAGGCCAGGTATCGAAGCGCATCTTCGCCGGAAATAGCAGCACCTACTTTGTCGAGCGTGCTGGCCAGACGCTCAAGGTGATTGTGCAGAACACCGGCGCTGTCAGGCTGGCGGAAGGTCAGGATGTCGTGCTGCGTTGGTCGCCGGAAAGCACCGTCTTGATCGTCGCGGGGTAGCAGGCCAGAGATACACCACTGACCGACTCAGATGGGGCTTTTGTGATGGCAAAAGATTGCGACCTCCTGGTTGAGGTCCGCGCCAGAAACGCCGATACGTCCCCCCTACGAGACCATCGCAATTTTTTGGTGGTCTTGCGGCCCGGAGCAACCGATCCCGGCAATGGGATGGACAACGACATGGTTGGCATCGCCAAGGTCTTGCCGATTGATAGTTTCACTCAGAAGCCGTGCGCCGGGCTTGCGGCTAGTGCGCCGTTTGCTGCTGTTTTGAGATTTGGCCAGGTGCGATTCATTGGCCTCGAAGACAAGCCTCCGTCAAGCCAGGCATCACGATCTTTGCCTCTAATCCTCCCACATTCAATGTCGCTTTCGGGACCCGGCAAACCGATCCAAGGCACGGCTGCGAGCACGCGCCCTGGGGAGCCGGAGTAGACCTTTGAGCGGGGTGCGGATGGCAGCTTTGAACGTGCGATCCCATCGTCCCGAACGATGTAGATTTACCAGCAAGTCGTTATTGTTCCTGGGCTCCTTCGCCACGTTCGCTCACGACTGGTCGCGTTTCCTTTCGCCGTTTCTGTGGGAAACCTGTGGGATGAGCACACCGCGTTTGTGCCTTGTGATTTGAGTTATACTCGGAACGGTTTGCGGCGACTTGGAGAAAACTGGCTTCTTCGTGATCTTCTCGGCCGCGTCTGCCAAGAAATTAGGATGATGATGGCCGTAAGTTTCGATCAGGACATCCACTGTAATGCCAAGAAACCGCAGCCTGCCACATATCGGTGCCGGCCTGCATCATCCAAGTCGCCGCGGTGTGGCGGAACACGTGCGGAGTAACGTCGGGCCCTAGGCCGGCGATTTCGCGCGCCGTCTTGAAGCTCTTGTCTATCGACTGCACCGGCTTTCCATTCCATTCCACGACAAAATCCTGCGATATCTTGCGACCGATGTTCGCACTTTTGCCGCCCGATTTGGTCTCGATGTGAAGATCAGTGCGCGCCCAGCGCCGGAGGTGCGCCAGCAGCCGCTCGGGCAACGGTACAGGGGGTTGGCGCTTCTTGGTCTTCCTTGTGCCGGTGGCACCGCGATAGAAGATACCGCGGTCTAGGTCCACATGACCGCGCCCTTTCGTTGGGCGCATGGCGGCACCGCAGATTGCGGCCGAGCGCGTTCCTGTATAAAGTGCGACGAGGATGAAGCGCGCGAGATGTCGCCCAGTGCGCCGGCCGCTCTCTTGGCCCTTCCATGTCTGCTTCATACGCCAAGCTGCCCAGATCAGTGCGGCCGCCTCACTGCGGGTCAACCAGCGTTCGCGGGCGGCGGCCTTGTCTGGCAGGGTGATGACCGGTGCGGCGGTTGTATAACCCTCCTTGCGGTAGTAGTTGATGGCGGCACGAAGATCCTCGAGTTGGCGGCGCGCCGCGGCTTCGGTGGGGCGCGACGCAATGTACTCGCGGCAGAGTTTGCCATTGATGGCGGCGAGAGTTTTTTCCCCGAAGTAATCAAGGACCTTGTCCAGCCGAGCCGCCGTCTCTTCTGGTGTCGCGTGCTTCGGTGCAACCTCTTTAAGGTAGAGGTTGACCACATCGGCAATTAAGACGTCCTCGGCTCCCCGCGCTCGGTGGTATTTGCTTCCGATGTAGGCGGCGAGCGCCTTTTCAGCTTCAGTTCCTGGACGGCCTTTTTCGCCGCCGCCAGCGCTGATGAAGCTGGATCCATCGCGGATAAACCATCCAGCTTTGTTTCGGCGCGTTCCATCTTTTTTCCAGCTTTCGTCACGCCATACCAGGCGTGGCCCTTTCGACGTCCGCGGCATAGTTCCCTCATCCTCGCGATTGCCATCAAGCTCACGTATTCCTTTCCGGCGATTAGCTCCGTTTCAAGTCGACCGGCGTCACGTTCCTTGCGTAGGCCTGCTGCGCTCATCGAGCCGTCGGGAAAGGCAATTCGCGCAGCGATTTCGACGCGCAGTGGTGTGGTCTCGTCGAATTGGTCGGGGATTTTCATAAGAAGTCCTCAGCAGTTCTTAGGTCCGAGCTGTTCGCCGACCTCGTTGAGCACTCCGTCCTGTCTCGCCGTTCTGGACATGGTCCTGCCGGAGAACTCTTCTCCAAAAAACCGGCTGCGAAAACCGCCCGCCGGAGGTGCTGCGGCGAAGAGGCGCCTTCGACCTGTCAATCGGAGTGGTTGCGCAACAAGTCTATGGCTGGCCTCTGCTTCCAGTCCGGCCAGACACACTCCTAAAGGGATCCGACCGTCGTTTCAGTATCAATACTGCCGGCAGGGCCTATTGCGTCGCAACGCCCGCGCGCGCCGCGCCGCCTTCAGGCGAGCAGGGCAGCGGAGTATCTCCTTCGCTTCTTGGCTGGCAGCGTCATTGCTGGCGACGATTAGCGGCAGGCCGCCCGTGATGACCAACCACGTCCAAATCGATTTCCCGTCGCAAAAAGCGCTCTGTTCGCTCTCGAACTCAGCCGCATGCCCTCGGTGTCGCACGCCACAGCGCCGAAGGCGTGATGAAGAACGCAGATGCTTCCAATGGGGCGACCGGCCCCGCTCGTCGTTCATCGCCGCGCTGTGGTCCTTAATCGCTACTGCTGCACGTTTGTATGTTGCAGCCGCGTTTGTAAACAGGAACGCCGTCACTGAGTTGCTACCCCGCGACAACCTCGGTTGGCTGCCAAGCACAAGAGGACGAGGAGTGCCGGGATCTCCATGACGAGTTTGAAGGTCGAGAGAGAGGCTCTCGACTGCCCGTCTCGGAGTACATCCCGATGGCGACTACCCCTCAGAAAATTACCCTTCTGTCCTCGCGAGACATTGCCTTCAAGAACGTGGAGTTCTCCATGTCCCAGGTCCGCGTCAAGGCTGACATCTGGATCGAGGACCTACCTGACCTCGTAGCTGAAGTGACGACCCACTCGCACCTCATCGTGCGCAAGACGACCAGTGGTTGCATCGAGCGCCTTGCCGTCGAGATTCGCGCAGGGTCGGCCAGTCCCACTGAGCCACAGGCGCCCGAACCCGCAATTCTGGGCAAGCTGCTGGAGCGCTATCAGCGCATCGACACGCGGGAGGATGCATGATGCCCCGACACGATGCGTCCGAACTGGCCCACCGCCTGGGCCGACAGGCCGAAGCGGTTTGTCGCCACTATCTTTCGAGCGGACATCGCGAGGGACGCTACTGGCTTGTTGGCGATGTCCGAAACACGCCGGGTCGCTCGATGTTCGTGCGGCTCGTCGGCTCGCAGAGCGGAAAGCGCGCAGCCGGCAAATGGACTGACGCGGCGACCGGGGAGTATGGCGATCTTCTCGATATCATCCGCGAAAGCCGCGGCTTGAGCGACTTCAGGGACGTTGCCCATGAGGCAATAACGTTTCTCGGCCTACCCCATCCCGAACCAGAGCAGACATCAATCCGGTCGAAGTTGCTGGCCGCGCCGTCGGAAATGTCGGAGAAAGCGCGTCGGCTATTTGCGATGTCGCAGCCGATTGCGGGTACGGTCGTAGAGGCGTATCTGCACAACCGCAGTATTGCCGCTTTGCACGGGACCGGAAGTCTGCGTTTTCACCCGCGCTGCTACTACCGGCCCGACGAACAAGCGCCGACTGAGACCTGGCCGGCGATGATCGCTTCCGTCACCGATCTCGACGGCCATTTGACTGGCGTACATCGCACATGGCTTGATCCTTCCGGCAGGGGCAAGGCACCGGTCGGTACGCCGAGGCGCGCGATGGGCGATCTTCTCGGTCACGCGGTTCGCTTTGGCCCGCCGGGCGACGTCATGGCGGGCGGCGAAGGCATCGAGACCGTCTTGTCGCTTCGGTGCATCCTGCCCGATATGGCCATGGCAGCGGCACTCTCGGCCGCCCATCTTGCTGCCATGCTGTTCCCCCCACACTGAGACGGCTCTACATCGTGCGCGACGCCGATCCAGCCGGTAACGGCGTGCGTGACATCTTGATCGAAAGAGCGAATGCTGCCGGGATCGAGCCGGTCGTGCTCTCGCCGGCACTTGGGGACCTCAACGAAGATCTCTGTACGCTAGGCGTGGATGCCGTTCGAGCAGCAGTCCGTGTTCAGCTCGCCCCCCAGGACATCGCCCGTTTCATGGCAGTGGCGGGATAACTCGGAACGAACAGCCTGTCCGCTGTCGCTTGCATCACTTGGATGCTCCTGAAGTCGAAGAGAACCGCGCCTGCGGGCCTTCCAGAGGGCGATCGGCCAGCAAACGACCCGGACCCGCAATGTCTCCGGCCGACTATTTTCCGGCGCGCTCCCCAAGGGAGCGCTTTCCATCGCGAAGCAAAATAGCCGGCCTTCACCCTCCTCCGCTGACACTCCGGCCCTTCGCTTCGCTGCGGGTGCAGGTCCGTCCCGTCCGCCGGCTTCCGTCGCCATGAAGGCCGCGAGGGTCGCGGTCCAACCGGCGGAGCATCCAATGAGCGAGCATGACGACTACGAACCACAGCACTCGTCTTCACCCATCGACCACGTCCTCACCGAACTCCAGCTCTATGGCTACCGTCCCTTCGTGGATGAGCCTGATCCTCGACCGCTTCCAGAGGGCCACTGCGTCGCCGGCGCGATGGCCGACATCTTCGACGCCCTCATCGTGGCACTGCAAGACACTCGCCTCGAGCCCGATCTCGACGATCTTCTGTGGTCGACCGTCAACATCTTTCACCGCGCCGCAGATCGGATCGAGCGCGAACTCGATCACAACGAGCAGGCGCAACGCCGCAGCCAGCGTGAGCAGGACGGCAGCGAAGTGAAATCGGTCGAGCTGGAACGCCTGACGGCCGAAGGGCAGACGCTGATCGAACGCCAAAGCGCCTTCGAACTGATGCGTGATCAGGCCGCGGAGCACTACGAGCGCCACACCGGATCGAGTTGGCGACCGCGCAGCGGATCGATGGTCAACCATCGCAACATGACCTCTGCGCTCATCGACAGCCGCGATTTTCTCAGCGCCAAGAAACGCGCCTCGCAGGAAGTCCTTCTGCCACCTGGCCCGAAAATCGCCTTCACCGCTGGGCTCGACTTCAATGACCACCAGCTGATCTGGGCCAAACTCGACCAGGTCCACGCCAGGCATCCCGACATGGTATTGATGCACGGGAAATCGCCGAAGGGTGGCGAAAAGATCGCCTCCTGTTGGGCAGACCATCGCAAGGTACCCCAAATCGGCTTTGCCCCTGATTGGACAAAGCATGCCAAAGCCGCCCCGTTCAAGCGCAATGACGCAATGCTGGAGGCGCTGCCGATAGGCGTCATCGTCTTTCCCGGGACCGGAATTCAGGACAATCTTGCAGACAAGGCAAAGAAGCTCGGCATCCCAGTCCTCGACTTCCGCCCCAAGGGAGGCGGCGCGTAAGCGCTGCCCGCCCTACCCTTTTTTCGATTGTACGATACGGCCGCGGTCGGGCAGCGTGTACTGTATTTGCAGTTCGCTGGAGTGCTTGGCCCGGGATGCCGGATCTCCGCCCGGCGCCGCCCGTCTTTTGCGATACTCAGTCCGCGCCCTAGCAAAGGCGCGCGACGCCGTCACGCTTGCCGTCAACGTTTCAGCTGCGTCGCAGCTGGCATCACAGCTGCGAATAACGACGCCCGTTCAACCGAACAGGGGCTGGATCTGGGCGAATTCACCGAACAACCGGCGCGGGCAGGATGTTTTTTTCTGACCGGCCGTCGCATTGTTAACGTTGTCGCTGGCACGGCATCGCGCGACGCACAGTTCGAATCCACGACGGCGTGCCGTCTCGTTCCAAAGATAGCGGATATCCGGTGATGCACGTCAGCCGTGACTTGAACCATCACGTGCGTGCCTTAAGCGCGGTGCCGACAACAGCTTGCGACTTCGCGATGCCTGTACAGAGGAGCATCGAGGCCGGTGATCGTCGTAGCCGGGATTTCGCCAGCGACGGTATCGCCAGGTTCTCCGTTGATGTCTCTATCTGGTGGGCCGCTCCAAACGGCCTCTTTAATGGGCTGATCTGGCCGAAGGTCGGCTGCGCCTCGATCGCCTAAGCCGCAATGGCGCCGATCGACTTTCTTCCCCTGCCGGCTGCGCCGTCATTCCTCGCCAAACAACAAAGTCGCTTGGCTGCCATCCTCCGCTGGCGCTGCGGTCGCAAGCGATGCGGCGTCGATCGCCTCCGGCCCGCGGATCGCCATCGAGGCCGCAATGGTGCGGGCTCGAAACAGAGTTCAAGGAGAAAACTCATGGCGATAATCGGAACCTTCAAGAGGACCGGCAACAACGAGTTCACCGGCGAAATCGTCACCCTCTCGCTCCAGACCAAGAACGTCCGCGTCGTGCCCGAGACCAACCGCTCTGGCGACAGCGCCCCCAGCCACCGTGTCTTCGTCGGGCGGGTCGAGATCGGCGCCGCATGGTCCAAGCGCTCCAATGACGGCCGCGACTATCTCGGCGTGAAGCTGGACGATCCGAGCTTCACTGCTCCGATCTACGCGAACCTCTTCAACGATGAGGAAGGCGAAGGCTACAGCCTCATCTGGTCGCGCCCCAACGGCCGCCGCAACGCGGAGTAAGGCCCCGACCAAGGCTCCGCCCGGACGAACAGGGCGGGGCCGTCCTCCTTTTCACGACAAGGTGAGCGCAGTCGCTGCGCAACGAGCTCCGTCGGACTTGGGGCGACTACCTGTCGTGTTCGCGACTGGAGACTTCATTCCTGCATGTTGCCTCGCCGATCATCGAAAATTGGCGGTGTTTCCCGCGTCAACTCACGGTGCCGATTTTCTGATCAACTCGCATGGGTCCACATTCAGCGCAGTTGCGATCCTCCCAAGAACACTGATGCTGGCCGAGACCCGAGCGCGCTCGATCGATCCGACGTAACGCATGCTCAGTCCAGAGCGGGCGGCCAGTTCCTCCTGCGTCACGTTCTGGTCATGGCGCAGACGACGCATGTTGGCCGCCATGATCTCCTTGAGATTCATGACGGATTAGGGACCAGAAAGGGAACTATCGTTCTAGGAATGATCGTTCCTATTCGCTATGATTGGTGCTCGATCTAAAGGACGGCTCCTTCGAGATCGCGATCGAAATATGAACGGTCAAATACAATGCTTAAACCGCTGCTCGATCCTGATGTCGCCGACATTGCGCCGGATGCCCCGGTCCTGACCGGCTATGACGAGGAGCGTCTGCTCACCTACATTCGCCTGCTTGACGCGGCAGCGGAAGATGCCGATTGGCGAGAGGTGGCCAGGATCGTCTTGCATATAGACCCGGAGCAGGAGCCGGAACGAGCGTTCCGGTCCTGGGAGACCCATCTTGCCCGCGCGCGATGGATGACGACCAGCGGCTACCGATATCTTCTCGCTGGCGGCGCTCCGCACTGACGCGGCCGGCGCTCCATTTTGCTGAATCGGCATAATGGTTTGCCGACTCTCAAACTATCCAACTTCCTTATGCCCCTGAATGTTGACGCCGACGCCTCACATCCGGGTACGCGGAGAGGACAGGAACAGTGCAAGGCGATTGGACCGATCCGGCGGCGTATTCACACATGTGCAGCTACCAGGCTACGGAGTTCGCTGCCGAGTATCTGATCCGGAATGACGAATTCGTGGCAGAGTGCAGCCAGCTTGCATCGCAATTCGCTGGTTCTGGAGAACCTGCCGGTCAGCCCGATCTCGCCGCCCGTTGGGGCGCGCGATTTCAAAACTGCCGGTGCCGGACTTCCGAAAGCTGACAATATCATCTGGACAGAACAGGCCTCGCCGCGCGTGCTCCGGGTCATGCGGGTATCTGCATCCCATCAAACAGTTCGACCTTCCAGCCTTGCCGGAGCCAGCGTTTGGCCGCAGGACGAAGGCCTTCACATTATTTGGTCTACCTTAATTGGGAAAAGTCATCTCGTCGCTGACGACCGCGCCGGTGAATTCAACGCTATCCTTCTGCCGCTCGACGCTGCATTCGAGACGCGGCTCGATGCAGCGCGCCGGTTCTGGCGCGCACTGAACGGCCGGGCAGCCAGTCCATCTTACGGCGCGCTGCCGCAACAGACCAAGACCAGGCATATCCTCAATTTACGCGCACATGATGGTCACCGCACGGGTGCAACCTATCGTCAGCTCGCGGAGGTGCTGTTTTCGCAGGAGCCGATTGTGCCGCGAGATTGGCGTGATCATCATCTCCGCCACAAGGTCCGAGCTATCTTACGCCGTGCAGCTTTTTTAGTCGCCGGCGGCTATCGCGATCTTCTCTTCTACCCCCACAACCGTAGCGAAAAGTCCGGCCGCCGAAGTCCTTCTTCGGGGTAGCAAAAACGCGCCCCCCAATCTTTGCCCTCCCTCGCCTTTCCTGATTTCGATCATGGTCCACTTCGCGCGTCCCGGCAGGCCAGGACGACAGCAGAACCGAATGGAGATCGAGCGATGTCGAAGGGTCCCGCGGACGCGCCCCAAAAGTATTTGCGCACGAAGGAGGCAGCACCCATCGTCGGGCTCTGCGCCCGCACACTCGAAAAGCACCGGACCTACGGCACCGGCCCAAAATACCGAAAGGTCGGCGGGCGCGTTCTCTACGACATCAACGACCTGCACGCCTGGATAGAGCTGGGGGCACGCACCTCCACCAGCGATGTCAACGCGACCTATGTTCCGCCGGCAAAACCCCATGCAGCCCGCGCGCCCGCCTATGTCGGCAGACGCGACCGCAGCTCCTGATCTGTGGCGCACCGAAAATGCAGTATCGCGAGACCGTTCAGCAGCAATTTGCGCTGCCTCATGTCCCCTCATCCGGCTTCCCTCCACGCGGCACGGAGGACGTCGTGGCGCGGCAGCTCGTCTTATTGGTGAAATCCCGCCGCCTGACACCGATCCACTCTCATGCGCGCGACCTGCGTTGAGGCGGCAAGTGTGCACGGCATGGCAACGATTTGGAATCGCTGCCATCCTGGTCTGGGCTGTGTCGCAAAACATCCACGCGCAAGCCAGGAGATTGCAACCGCGCCGCCTGGTAGCGGCGAAACAGCAGCAAACCCTGACCTTCATGTCGCCGCGTAAACGGCGGCACGTCCACAGCCGGATAGCCGCACGCGAGCAGCCGAGTCCATACACGGGCAAGCGTCTTAAAGCTTGCCTGCTGCGCCCCGGGATCGAGTCATGAGCAAGCGCACAAAGATCATCGCCACCATGGTTGGCGGCGCAGTGCTCGCCGCGGCGCCGGCATGGATTAGCCATCCGCCGATATCCATCTGGAACGCATCGGGGAGCATCCCCGTCGGGCTCTATCGCGTCCAGCCGGCCGACAAAATCGGTATTGCCAATATCGCCGTCATCATGCCGCCCGAGCCCTTGGCGGCCTTCATGGCAAGACGCGGGTATCTGCCGAAAAATGTGCCGCTCCTGAAGCGTATTTTGGCACTCGGGGGCGCAACCGTCTGTCGCCAAGGCACAACCATCATCGTCAACGGCAAGACGTATGGACATGCGCGCGAGCGTGACAGTCGCGGTCGACCCCTGCCCATCTGGCAGGGCTGCCGCGACATTGCAGAGGCCGACGTCTTCCTTATGAACCTGGGTGCAGCCGACAGTTTTGACAGCCGCTATTTCGGCCCGCTCCCGCTCTCATCGATAGTTGGCCGCGCGGTTCCCGTCTGGACCACGGAGCGCACCACTCCGGTGCTGGATATCACCAACGATCCCCTCGCTAGCGAGCCGTGACGGCTTGGCTCGACGCGCACTAACACTCAGAAAGGAGCACTGCAATGACCCAGATCGGAACCTTCACGCGCAACGATGACGGCTTCTTCGGCAATCTCTCCACGCTAACAATCGAGGCGAAGATTGCCATCCTGCCTGCCGAGAAATCCAAAACCGAAAACGCGCCCGACCATCTGATCTATTGCGAAGGGATGGCGGTCGGTGCGGCTTGGGACCGCGCTGGAGACAAGGCTGGGGATTACCTCTCCGTCTCAATTGACGACCCGTCCTTTACGCAGCCGATCCGCGCCAAGCTGTTCCGGTCCGATGCAGAGAACAACGTCTGGAGCCTGCACTGGAACCGATCATCGAAGCGCGACGGGCGAGGCTGAACAGATGCTTCTGGAGCCCTTCGACGAATCTTTCTCGCCAACCCTTTTGATCCATTGCGCGCCGGTCAAACCCTTCGATCTGACCGCCCGCGAGGCAGCCCAGAGGGGGCCGGACACTTGCTTGTGGCTGCGGACGCCGATTTCATCACAGTTTTGGCAAAGCCGGTTCGATTGGCAAGCCCCTGCCCTTAACGGAAGCGAACACCGTCGCAGGCTGGCAGCGCATCGGTTCTGCGGTCTGCGGGATGCAGCCCACAGAGGCATGACGACGTTTGCCGCATGTGTCATGCTCGGCTTCGTGGCGCCCGAAACTGGTGCAGCGGCTTCCTCTGCTGGTGAACGGCCGGCGCACTCCGAGTCGACGATCTTGTCGGCTGGCCCGTGGTCGCAGCATATCCGGGAAGCGTCAAAACGCTTCGCCATTCCAGAGCGGTTGCTGCGCGGCGTCATGCATGTTGAGAGCGTCGGCGATGTTCGTGCGCTTTCAAGCAAGGGCGCAATGGGCTTGATGCAGATCATGCCGGCGACGTGGGAAGAACTGCGCATCAAATACCGTCTCGGTGACGATCCCTATCAACCGCGTGACAACATTCTTGCAGGTGCAGCATATCTTCGCGAAATGCTCGACAGCTTCGGGCGCAGCGGCTTTCTTGCCGCTTACAATGCCGGTCCTGGTCGGTACACGGAACATCTCTTAACCGGCCGTCCGCTGCCACGCGAGACGGTCGACTACGTCAGGAAACTCGCGCCGCTGCTCGATGGTGCAGTTCTCAGTCCGCGGCGCGCGCGGCAAGGAAGGGGCAGAGCCAGCTCTCTCCGTCCAACGATCTTTGCGCATCCCCATGACATTCGGAACGCCACTGCATCGGATGGCAATGGTTATGGCGAGACGATCTTTGCGGCGATTCATTCGTCCGCAATGCGGTCGCCAATGGGCAATCCTGTTGCGGACCTGACCGCGATCGAGCCACGGCCGGGTGAAACCGATTTCCAATCGAACCACGCTGTTTCCGGCCTATTCGCTCAACCCTCTTTAGCCATATCGCGATGATCGCCACGTTCCTCCTCAATTGCATTCCGGCCTGTTCCGTCGCGGAAATTGCGGCGGAAGGGTTGGCTGTGGATGAGAACAGAGAGATTGGCAGGATAAAGGGCCGCGAGGTGCGGCTCGGTTCGGCCGATTGTTTTCCTTACGATTTTCGTCTCATTTCGCAATGTGCTGGCACAATCAGCGATGTGCGCTATTCCCAATTTTTCAGTCTTTCAATGGAAACCGCACCTCGTGGCCGTCTAGCATGAAGCGTGACGATAGCTTTCGCGTCCGCCCCGGTCGCATCCGCTCCCGCGCCGGCCAGCGCGCACGACCCTTCATCTTCCAGGCTCTTGCGGCCACACAGCGCGCCGGCGGGCACCTTACACGCGAGGGTCGGATCACCTCCCCGCGAGCTTCAACGTTTGGCCGCGGCCGGTCAGCGAGCATCCGCGCCAGTCGCCTCATCTCTGACAGCTCACGCGGCGCCGTCGTCAAGACCCGTGTGGTACGGCAGTTCAGAGGGTCTGCGCCACTCGCCACCCATCTCAAATATCTTCGCCGCGAAGGTGTTACACGTGATGGTGAGAAGGCGAGGATGTTCGGTCCCGACACCAAAGATGCAGATCATGACGCCTTCTGCGACCGCTGCAAGGATGATCGGCATCACTTCCGTTTCATCGTTTCGCCGGAGGATGCAATGGAGCTCGGCGACCTCAAGAACTTCGCTTGTGACCTGATGGTCGACATGGAGCGCGACCTCGGCACGAGGCTCGACTGGATAGCCGTCGATCACTGGAACACCGAACATCCGCACGTTCACATCCTCGTTCGCGGCGTTGCCGACGATGGCGAGAGCCTTGTCATCTCGCGCGACTACATCCGCCAGGGCATGCGCGATCGGGCGAGCGACATTCTCACCCAGACGCTTGGGCTCCGCACGGACCTCGACATCCGCCAGGCCATCGAGCACCAGGTCGACACTGAGCGCTGGACGCAGCTCGATCGCCAGCTTGTTCGTGACGCCGACCGTCATGGTATCATTGATCTCGCGCCACACCCTGATCGCCGGCCCGACGAGTTCCTGGGGCTCAAAGTCGGCCGGCTGCGGCAACTGGAAAGCCTGGGCCTCGCGAACGAGATCCGTCCCGGCCAGTGGATGGTGGTCGAAGAGGCCGAGGCCACTTTGCGCGCCCTCGGTGAACGCGGCGACATCATCAAGCGCATGCACCGCAGCCTCACTGTGCATGGGCTAGAAAAAGGGACGGCCGACTATGTGCTGGCCGCCGAAAAGATTGATGCGCCCGTGATCGGCCGACTGCTCGAACGCGGCCTTGATGACGAACGGCGCGGCGCGGCCTATGCCATCGTCGATGGCATTGATGGACGCACGCACCACATTCGCTTCCATGACCCTGATGCGGCCGGAGACTCCGACCCGGGCTCGGTCGTGGAGTTGTGCCGCGATGCGAGTGCAAATGGCGGTGGCCGGGTCACGCTCGCGGTCCGCTCCGACCTCTCAATCGAACAGCAGGTCCATGCTTCCGGCGCGACTTGGCTCGATCGCCAACTCGTTGCACGCGAGCCTGCCGAATTCGGTGACGGCGGCTTTGGCAGGGACGTAAGACAGGCACTGCAAGATCGGGTCGACCACCTTGTCAGCCGCGATCTGGCCAGGCGCGAGGGACAGCGCGTCATTCTTGTGCGCAATCTGATCGATACTCTACACGATCATGAGGTGGAATCGCTCGGTGCCCGCCTCGCCGCCGAGACGGGCCTCTCATTCACGAAGGCTGCCAACGGCGATCATGTGGCTGGGATTTACCGGCGGCGTTTCTCGCTGGCTTCAGGCCGGCTCGCGATGATCGACAATGGGCTCGAATTCAAGCTCGTGCCCTGGTCGCCGTCGCTCGAAAAGCGATTGGGTAATCAAGTCATCGGGATCGTGTGCTCGGATACGGGGGGCGTGGATTGGAACCTGGGAAAGAAGCGCGGCATCGGGCTATGAAGGTTACAGGCGTATGCTCTATCCTGATGCTGGGAAGCCAGCACGGTCGCACATTCTATTTGTACCCGCGCAGTGAAGCGCCGATTGCCTCGCAAAACAGGGACTTTGCGCATCCTCGATTCAGTCTGGCGCCCGCGATCGCGGCACTGGCGCTGTTTGCCTTCGTCTATCATTGGAACAGCTATCTGTGGCCGCTGACAGTTTTGCAGGGCAATGCAGAGGATTATCCGATCGTCATTAGCCTCAGCCGCCTGCTCAGCTACAACAGAGGCGCCCTCAATACAGGACTGGTCATGGCCGGCGCCACGCTCGCCGTGCTGCCGCCATTGATGCTCTTCGCCTTCCTGCAGCGCTTCTTCGTGGATTCGATCGTCGGCTCGGCGGTCAAGGGATAATGGACCAGCGCGGCGCTCTGTGCTAAGGTGTACACAGATCAACACAGGACACCGCTATGGCCGCTAGCACCACTATGACAATTCGCGTCAGTCCCGATGTAAAGGAAAAGCTCGACCGGATCGCAACCGACACCCGGCGTAGCAAGTCGTTCCTCGCAGGTGAAGCCGTCGCAGCGTATGTCGATCGCGAGCTTGAAATCATTGAAGGTATCAAGCGCGGCCTTGCTGATGTCGAAGCTGGGCGCATCGTGTCTCATGATAAGGCCATGGCAGAAATTTATGCCGCGATTGATGCAGGCACGGGCCGCAAGGTGTGACGCGAGCCGTTCAGTGGTCTCGCGGTGCGCTGGACGACATCAAGGAACAGATCGCCTATATCTCGCAGGATAATCCGCGCGCTGCGCGCCTGGTCGCAGACCGGATTCTGGAAGCAGGGGCCGCGCTTGGGGAAATGGCAACCGGGCGACCCGGCCGTGTATCCGGCACCTATGAAAAGCCTTTGAGTCGCCTGCCCTACATCATCGCTTACGCCGTGACCGCCAAGGGCGGCCGGGAAAGCATTTCAATTTTGCGGGTGATCCACGCAGCGCGCGGTTGGCAGGACGAGGAATGGCCGAACTGAGCGAGATCTCGCGACGAAGGGGCTTTAATCGCGAGCGGATTTGCTGCCAACAATTTTGACAGCAAGCTGCCGGGTATTGCTCCCGAGTTTAACCGGAGACCTGGGTGGGAGCATATACGTCGAGCACGTTCTGAGTTTCGTCCGTTCGCAATGAGTTATGGCTGCTAACGATCTGGCAAAAACCACGATTCAGTCCGCGGTCAGCACGACCTTGACACTCTGTGAACGGTCGGCGGCAAGTCGGAAGGCATCGGGGGCGCAAGAAAGCGTGCGCTCCGCTGTCATCAGCTTCAGGACGTCCACCTCCCCCGACACGATGAGATCGACCGCCCGGCCGAACTCCGTGCCGAAGCGGAATGTGCCTTTGAGGTCGATCTCCTTGGCCATCACCGCATTGGCCGGCAGCGGGATCTGGCCACCGGGAAGATTGCCGACCTGGACCACCGTGCCGCCGCGCCGGACACTGGCGATCGCCGCGGCAAGGCCGGCGGCAGTGCCTGAAATCTCGAACGCCACATCAAGCGAACCGCCGGCAGCAAGCGCCTGGAGTTCGGCGTCGCCGCCGGAAAGGTCGATCGTCCTGTCGGCGCCCAAACTGCGGGCGAAGGCGAGCGGCGCGGCGGCGATATCGACGACGGTCAGTTCAGCGCAGCCGGCAAGCCTGGCCGCGAGCATGGTCAAGAGACCGATGGGGCCGGCACCGAACAGGATGACGTTGCGGCCCCTGATGTCGCCCGCCCGCGCGGCGGCGTGCAGGCTCACCGCCAGTGGTTCGGCAAGTGCCGCCGCCTGGTAGGCCACATCAAGTGGAACCTTGAAACATTGCGCGGGCGTGGCGTCGAACAGACTGACGAAGCCGCCCTGCATATGCGGTGTCTTCGATGCCGAGCCCATGAAGTAGATGTTTTCGCAGAGATTGGCCCGCCCCTCCAGGCATCGCGCGCAATGCCCGCACCAGCGCGACGGATTGACCGCGACATGGTCGCCGACGCCCAGGCCGGGCGCGGCGCCGTTGATCTCGACGATTTCGCCCGAGATCTCGTGGCCGAGGACAAGCGGCGAGGTGACGACGAAGTCACCGGTACGGGCATGGCGGAAATAATGCAGGTCGGAGCCGCAGATGCCCCCTGCCCCGAAGCGCACACGCACCATGCCTGGTGCCAGCGGTTCGAGCGGATGCTCCACGACGCGAAGGTCCTGCGGGCCGAACAGCGTCGCGGCAATCACCTGGCCACTCACCGGATCAGTTCCATCTCGGTCGGCAGCCAGAGCGTAATGGCGGGTATGAAGGTGATCAGAAGCAGCGCCACGATCAGCGGCACCAGCCACGGCAGGATCGCCATGGTGGTGCGCTCGACCGAGAGCTTGGCGACGCGCGACAGCACAAAGAGCACCATGCCGAGCGGCGGGTGCAAAAGCCCGATCATCAGATTGAGCGTCATGATCAGCCCGAAATGCACAGGGTTGATGCCGTAGACGGCAGCGACCGGCAGCAGGATCGGCACCAGAATCGTGATCGCGGCGATCGTATCGAGGAAGCAGCCGACCACCAGCATCAGGATGTTGACCAGGATCAGGAAGACCCACTTGTTTTCGGTGAGCGCGAAGATGAAGTTCGAAAACAGCTGTGCTGCCTGGCTGACGGTGAGCAGCCAGGCGAAGATCGATGCGGCGGTAACGATGAACAGCACCGAGGCGGTCGTTTCGATCGTGTCGAAGCTGGCCTTGGCAAGCAAACGCAGCGTCATCGTGCGGTAGCGCACCAGCCCGAGGAAAAGCGACCAGATCACAGCCGCCATCGCCGCTTCGGTCGGCGTGAACCAGCCCATCGTCATGCCACCGATCAGGATGACCGGCGTCATCAGCGCCATGACCGCAGAGAAATCGAAATACCAGTCCGCCACGATCAGCACCAGCAGCGCTATGCCGACCGCGATATTGATCGACAGGCCAAGCTGCACCAGCACATAGCAGCCAATCGGAAAGGCAGCCACCACCAGCACCTCGCCCGCCGCTTCGGCCAGCCGCCGAAGCTCGAAGGATGTGTCGGAGCCCCAGCCGCGCCTGTAGGCGAAGATGGCGACCGTGATCATCATCAGCACGGTCATGACCACGCCGGGCAGGATGCCGGCCATGAACAGCGCGCCAATAGAGACATTGGCCATCATGCCGTAGATGACGAAGGGCAGCGAAGGCGGGAAGATCGGTCCGAGCGTGGCTGAAGCGGCGGTAACCCCGACCGCGGCGTCGATCGGATAGCCGTGGTCCTTCATCGCCTTGATCTCGATGGTGCCAATGCCGGCAGCGTCGGCGAGCGCGGTGCCCGACATGCCGGAAAAGATCACCGATCCGATGATGTTGACCTGCGCCAGGCCGCCTTTCATCCAGCCGACCAGGGCAAGGGCGAAGGAATAGATGCGCCCGGTGACGCCGGCGATGTTCATGAGGTTGCCGGCCAGGATGAAGAACGGAACGGCGAGCAGCGGAAAGCTCTCCACCCCGGCGATCATGCGCTGGGCCGCGATGATATCGGGCGCGACGCCCTAGATGACGAGGTAAAGGATCGACGCGGCCGCCATCGAAACGGCGACCGGCACGCCGATGAGCATCAGGACAAGAAAGCCCCCTACCAGAAGCAGCATCGCTCAGACCCCCGCCGTCTCGAACGCACCAGGACGCTCGAGCACCGAATAGCCGCGCCTGTAATTGCCGATGAAGACCTGGATCGAGCGCAGAAGCATCAGCACGAACCCGGCCAGTACGGCGTAGAAGAACCAGCGCCGCGGCAGGTTGACGGTGACCATGCGCTCATGCGCCACGATCGTGACGTAGCGCCACATCAGCCAAGATCCGTAGGCGAAGAATGCGATGCGGATAACATCGACGGCGAGCGCCAGCCAGCGGCCGACGCGCTCCGGCAGATAGTGGTAAAGCACGTCGACATGGATATGGCGCGAAAGGCGCACGCACATGGCGGCACCCAGAAAAACGACGACGACGAGCGCGTTGATGGCGATCTCCTCGGTCCAGGCAAGGCTGTTGTTCAGCGCATAGCGGGTGAAGAACTGCAGGAAGACACACACGACCATGCCCCAGAAAACGGCAAGCGTGATCCAGTCCTCGATGCCGTGGTCCGACAGGTCGACGTGTACCGGCACCTCCTCGAAGGCGTGCGCGATCTCTTCGACGGTGATCTCGGTGTGGTGTTCCTCGGCCATCGGCGCGGGCTCCCGAAGCTGGTGGGTCGTCAAGGATTGAAAAGGCCGTCCGGCGCAATTTGAAGCCGGACGGATGGGCAGGTTAAAGCGGCGATTCCGATTGCCGCCCTATCCTCTTGATTGAGCATCGGGTTTCCGATGCTCTACTTGATAGCGCGGATCGCTTCCCAATCGGCCTTGTTGTAGCCGAACTCCTCGAAGGTGACCTTCTCCAGCACATTCTTCTCGAAGTCGGCACGGTCGACATCGGTTACGCTGATGCCGCGGTCCTTGAATACCTGCACCAGTTCCTTTTCGCGGGCGACGATCTTTGCCGTGGCGCGGGCGGCAGCCTCCTGCATCACCTCGGTGAAGATCTTCTTGTCCTCATCGGAAAGCGAGGCCCAGCGCGACGCCGATATGATGGTGTTGAGATGATCGACTATATGGCCAGTGAGCACGATGTTCTTCTGCACCTCGTAGAATTTCTTCGCCTCGATGGTGGTCAGCGGGTTCTCCTGGGCCTCCACGGTGCCGTTCTGCAGGGCCAGATAGACCTCGGCGAAGGCAATCGGCGCCGTGTTGGCGCCGCAGGCACGCGGCATGGCCAGATAGGCCGGCACGTCGGGAACGCGCATCTTCAGGCCCTGCATGTCGGAGCACTTGGCGATCGGCCGGTTCGAGGTGGTCTGCCGCGTGCCGTAATAGGTGGTGGCGGCGATATGATTGCCGGTCTTGTCCTCATAGCCCTTGGTCAGGGCCTTGTAGACGTCGCTTTTGGTGTATTTCAGCAGATGGTCGGCATCGCGGAAAGTGTATGGGAAATAGGTGACGCCGATGGGTGGATATTCGCGCGCCGCGAAGCTCGATCCGGAAATGATGATATCGACGGTGCCGAGCATCAGGCCCTGGTTGATGTCTGCTTCCTTGCCAAGCTGCGAGGCCGGATAGACGTCGATGGCGTAGCGGCCCTGGGTGCGCTTCTTGATCTCGTCGGCAGCCCACACGGATTCGGTGTGGAAGGGCTCCGTCGTCTCGTAGACATGTGCCCATTTCAGGACCGTTTCCGCCGAGGCCGACGCCATGGGTATGGCAATTGCGGCGATCGCACCGAGCAGAACTGCGTATTTTCTCAGCATCTAATTCCTCCCTGGTTGAACTTGACGGCCGGATCTCCCCCCGGCCAACTGCTATTCCGCAACCTCCTTGGCTGCGGCTCTCTCATCGAAATTGCGTGAGAATCTGATTTGCGACTGGCGCAGATGCTGCTGCATGGCGGCCTTGGCCCGCTCGGGGTCGCGCGCGGCAATTGCATCGCGCACGGCACGATGTTCCTTTGCCGCGACCTGCCAGGAATCGCTGGTCTCGAAATAGATCGACAGGCGTTCGAAGTACGGGTTCATGCGCTGGTCGAAAAGCTCGCCGATGAAGCGCACCAGCACCGCGTTCTCGAGAATGCCGGCGACAGCGGTGTGGAATTCCCGGTCGAGCGCAATGGTCATCTTGTTGGGGTGACGCATGGCCTCCATCCGGCGCAGCACGTCGTCGAGCCGTTCGATATCTGCAGGCCGGACATGGAGGGCCGCTTCGGCGGCGATCGCGCCTTCGACGAATTCGCGCGCGCGCAACAGCTCGAACGGGCCTTCCTCGACTTCGGGTTCGGAGGCGGCGGCGCTCGGCGGATCGGTGACGTAGATACCCGAGCCGACTCGGATGCGTATGCGGCCTTCGACCTCCAACGCTATCAACGCTTCACGGACCGTCGGGCGGGAAATTCCGAGCTGGTCGGCCAGATCCCGCTCGGTCGGCAGACGGTCGCCGACGGAAAACTCGCCGGCATCGATCAGCTGCCTGAGCTGATCGGCGACCTGTCGGTATAGCCGGCGAGGTTCAACGGCCTGGATCGGCATGCGCGTTTAGTTCCCTCCCGGGCCAACCCTGGTACATTGGTCTGACCCATTGACCGCAGCTTAGACAGAGGATGCGGAGAGTCAAGCTCGATAGAACCGCGGCCCGCACAACCGGAACTCGGCGGCATTGCGCAAGCATTCCATGCGTCAGCGCCGTCCCCCGCGAATGACCAGGACGTTCCCGGCGGCGACGAGGACGAGCCCGGCGATCGCGTAAGCGGTCCAGGCATAGCCTTCCAGCGCCGTGGAGATCAAAAGCGCAAAGACGGGAAATATGACGGTCGCATAGCCGGCGCGGGCGCCGCCAATGCGTCCGAGCAGCGTCAGGTAGGCAGCGAAAGCCACGACGGTCGATATGACGGCGAGGAAGACCAGCGAGCCGATAAAAGAGGCGGTCGTCGCGAACACGAACGGCTCACCAAGCAGCAAGGCCAGGAACGTCGACCACAGAGTGCCATAAAGCATGCCCCAGGCGCTCGTTGAAACGAGCGGCAGGCCGCGGCGCTGGTTTGCGACGGAGACGAGATTGCCGACGCAGAAGCTCAGCGTGCCGCAGAGGCACAGAAGAAGGCCCACCAACGTGCCGCCGGAAAGCCCGTTGGCGGCGATTTCGGGAAAGAACATCAGCGCTATGCCAGCGAAGCCGATGAGGCCGCCGGCGAGAATGCGCGGCGCCGGGCGCTCGCCGATGACCAAGGCACCGAGCAGCATGTTGATTACCGAGGCGAGCGAGAAGACGACCGAGAGCAAGCCGCTGACGAGATAGCCGGCGCCGTAATAGAAAAACAGGAAGTTCGACGAGAAGATGAGGATGCCGAGCACTGCAAAGCGCAGATGATCGGTGATCGAAAAGCGGAGCCGCCGGCCGGAAAAACCTGCCCAGGCAAACATCAGCAGCGTGGCGATGGCGAAGCGCCAAACCAGATTGACCTCGTTCGACACGCCGCTGCCGACCTGAAGCTCGATCGCGAACCACGATGCGCTCCAGGCAATGACCGTCAGCGCGTAAAGCCCGTAGTCGACGGGTTCGAAGGGGCGGTCGCGCGTAGCCATGCGCATTTCCGCGTTAGCCGGCTCCGGGGCGTCGTTTGGTTCTCTGGTTACCGACATGCTGGCCAAGACGCTTCCGCTCACAAGACGTTTACAGACCAACCGCCCGCCTTCGCCGCTTCTGGCCCCAGACGACGAGACCGAGCAACAGCAGAGCCGGAATGGCGAACCAATAGCGCGACGTCCGTTCCGCAGGGACTAGCACCTGGTTGATTTCGTCGCCGGGCTGCAGGCCGAATTTGGCCGCCTGGCTGCCCAGCCGCACCACGCCGATCGTCATGCTATCGCCAAGCGCACTGACGTCCAGGCCCGCGGCCTTCAGGCGTTCTGCCGATGAATTTGCAGGCCCGAGTTGTAGACGTACCAGCTTCGATATCTCATCGCCGTTGAGGTTCAGTGTCGTCAGGCGCAAGCGAACTGCGCCCCCCTCGGCTGTCTCGTCGACGATACGGCTGAGTTGGGAGGCAGGTACTGCCCGATACGGTTCGCTCACCTGATCGAGCAATAATCCCGGCCTGAACAAGATGAAACAGGCCACAAGCAACGCAATCGTCTCGTACCAGCGGTTGCGCACGAGCATCCAATTCTGCGTCGCTGCAACAAACGAGACCATGGCCAGTGTCGATGTCACGACCATCGCGACGAAGTCGAACGGACCTTCGAGATCGATCATCAGCAGCCCGGTGTTGAAGATGAAGATGAACGGCAAGAGACCGGTACGGATCTCGTATTTGAAACCCTGAATTCCGGTCTTCACCGGGTCGGCGCCGGAAATTGCCGCAGCAGCATAAGCCGCCAGGCCCACTGGCGGCGTCACGTCCGCCATCAGCCCGAAATAGAAAACGAACATATGGACGGCGACCAGCGGCACAGCGAGATCGTTCTGCGCCGCCAAATCGACGATGACCGGCGCCATCAAGGTGGCGACGACGACATAGCTTGCGGTGGTCGGCATGCCCATGCCGAGAATGATGCAGATCACCGCGGTGAACAAAAGCATGACGATG
Source organism: Mesorhizobium sp. M0633 (assembly GCF_040320645.1). NCBI lineage: Bacteria > Pseudomonadati > Pseudomonadota > Alphaproteobacteria > Hyphomicrobiales > Phyllobacteriaceae > Mesorhizobium > Mesorhizobium sp. M0633. The sequence continues at coordinate 112,906 of NZ_JAMYQC010000017.1, read as the reverse complement.
AAGCTGCCGCCCGAGATGAATTCGACCAGCTCGGTCATTACCAGCCCGATGCCCGTGAGCAGAACCGTGCCGACGATGATGCCGGCCGTCGCAGTGGCGATGCCGACCGTCGTCATGTTGCGTGCGGCGGCGGACAGCCCACCGACCAGATCGTCGAAACCGTGAAGCCAATGCTGCGCCAGCGCGCGGTCCTTGCGGAAAAAGGCGGTGAGCGGCCGCTGCGTGACGATCAGCGCCATAAGGGCGACAGCGCCCCAGAATGCCGACAGGCCGGGCGACAACTCCTCCACCATCAGGCACCAGATCAGCAGGATCACAGGCAGCAGAAAATGCAGGCCGGTGCGCGCCGTCTCGCCGAAGTGGGGAATCCTGACGATCTCGCCCTCCAGATCCTCCAGCGGCAGGTCGGGATAACGCGCCCGGTAGGCGACAAGGCCGATGTAAACGGCGATCAGCGCGGCAGTGATCATCCAGGTCGCGGCCGCGCCCAAAACGATCTTCGTCCAGCCAATGCCGTAATAGACAAGCCCTACGAGGATGATGAAACCGCATACGCCCATCAGCCCGCGCAGCGCGCCCTGAAATGCGGAGTGCGTGCTGCGTGACGGCAGGCCCTTCATCCCCGTCTTCATCGCCTCGATATCGACGATGTAGAACAGCGAGCCGTAGGTCAGCAGCGCCGGATAGAAGGCGTGCTTGACCACCTCGGCATAGGAGATGCCGACATATTCCGCGATCAAGAACGCGGCGGCGCCCATCACCGGAGGCATCAGCTGACCATTGACGCCGGCCGCGCATTCGATGGCGCCCGCCTTCACCGCAGAATATCCGACCCGGCGCATCAGCGGGATGGTGAAGGTTCCGGTGGTCACGACATTGGCGATCGACGACCCGGAAATCATGCCGGTCAGGCCGGAAGCCACGACACCGGCCTTGGCCGGACCGCCGCGGTATTTGCCGAGCAGCGAGAAGGCAAGCTGGATGAAAAAGCCGCCGGCGCCGGCGCGCTCCAGCAATGTTCCGAACAGAACGAACATGAAGACGACGTTGGTGGACACACCGAGGGCAACACCGAAGACCCCCTCCGACGTCAGCCACATCTGCGAGGCTGCGCGCGATAACGTCGCGCCCTTGTGGCCGAGCAGGCCAGGTAGGTGAGGCCCGGCGAAGATATAGATCAGCATGATCGCCGCGATGACGGTGATAGCAGGCCCGACGGCGCGACGGGCGGCCTCGAGCAGGATGAGGACGCCGGCGATCGAGACGACCAGGTCAGCCGTAGTAGGAAGGCCCGGCCGATGGGCGATATCGCTGTAAAAGACCAACAGATAGAGGGCGGACGCCGCCCCGGCGATGCCTAGCACCCAGTCGGGCAGCGGCACCCGGCTGCGCGACGAGGTCTTGAAGGCCGGAAACGTCAGCATCGCCAGAAACAGGGCGAAGGCCAGATGGATGGAGCGGGCGATGCCGTCGCTGACGACACCAAAATTGAGCATGAACGGAAGGGGCGAGGCATACCAGAGCTGGAACAGCGACCATGCCAGCGATACGCCGAGGATCAGCTTCGCGGTGCGGCCGGTCGGCTTGCGCCCACCGGTGTCGGCTTCGGCGACGATCTCGCTAAGCTTGTCAATGCCGATAACGGGTTGGTCAGGCCCTGCCGCCCGCTGGCTTTGATCTGTCATCGTTCCCCACAATTATTTGCGATGCGAGGCGCCTGTGGCGCCTCGCATTGAAGGCCTCAGAGCCAGCCCTTCTCCTTGTAATAGCGCTCCGCGCCCGGATGCATTGGCGCCGACAGACCGGTCTTGATCATCTCCTTGGGATCGAGATTGGCGAAAGCCGGATGCAGTTTCTTGAAGTCGTCGAAATTTTCGAAGACCGACTTCACCAGTTCGTAGACCACCTCATCGGGCGTGCTGGCATTCGTCACCACTGTCGCGCGGACGCCGAATGTCGTCACGTCGTCCGGATTGTTGGCGTACATGCCGCCCTTGATGGTGGCGACTGAATAGTACGGATGAGCTGCCAACAGCGCGTCCACTGCCGGACCGGTCAGCGGGATGAGTTTGGCGCCACAGGCCGTGGTCGGATCCTGGATCGCGGCGGAAGGATGACCGACGCCGTAGAAGAAACCGTCGATCTTGTTGTCGCACAGCGCGCTGCCCTGCTCGTCCGCCTTCAGCTCCGCGGCAAGCGAGAAATCGCCGAGCGTCCAGCCCATCTGCTTGAGCAACTCCTCCATGGACGAGCGGGTGCCTGACCCGGGATTGCCGACGTTGAAGCGTTTGCCTTTGAAGTCCTCGAATTTGGTGACGCCGGCGTCCGGCCGCGCTAGCACGGTAAACGGCTCGGGATGGACGGAGAACACGGCGCGCAGATCCTTGAACGACTTGCCGTCGAAATTTCCGGTCCCCTCATAGGCCTGGTACTGGACGTCCGATTGGGTCAAGCCGAAATCGAGGTCGCCGGTCTGGATGGAGTTGACGTTGAAGACCGAACCGCCGGTCGACTCCGTCGAGCATCGGATGCCGGTTTTCTGCCGGTCCTTGTTCATCAGTCGGCAAATGGCGCCGCCAACAGCGTAGTAGACGCCGGTGACCCCGCCGGTGCCGACCGTGACGAAGTGCTGCTCGGCAGCGACGGATGGCAGCGCCAGCAGCATGCAGGCCGCCGCGCCGATCAGGGTTTTCATTGAATTAAACATGGTTGCTACCTCTCTGGTGGTTGTCCCGGCCCCGTCGCCGATGACGCGTTGGAACTGGGTTGAGGCGGTCCGCGTCGTGCGGGTCAGGCCGCTGAAGCGATCGCAGCGTCGATGGCCTCACCGAGCCGTTCGACGATCCGATCGATATCCTGTTTGGAAATAATGAAAGGCGGCGCCACAAGCACATGAACGCCCCGCACGCCGTCAATCGTCCCGGCCATCGGATAAATCATTAGGCCGCGGGCCATTGCTTCGCGCTTGATGCGGGCGTTGAGTTCAAGCCTCTGGTCGAATGGTTCCTTGCTGGCGCGATCAACCACCAGCTCGATTCCCCTAAATAGACCCCGCCCGCGAATGTCGCCGACGTTATGGTGGTTATCGAAGCGGTGGTGCAGGCGTTCGTCCAGCTGCGCGCCCATTGCGCTGACGTTGTCGAGCAGACCGTCACGCCGGATGACCTCCTGCACGGCAAGGCCGGCCGCCGCCGCCATTGGATGGCCCATATAGGTATGCCCATGCTGGAAGAAGCCCGAGCCTTGGGCAAAGGCGTCGAAGATATGCCGGCCGAGCAGCACCGCGCCAATCGGCTGGTAGCCACCGCCGAGTCCCTTGGCGATGGTCAGCAGGTCGGGAGCGATGCCGTCCTGCTCGCACGCATGCAGCGTGCCGGTACGGCCCATGCCGCACATCACCTCGTCGAGAATGAGCAGCACGCCGTAGCGGTCGCAAATCGCGCGAATGTGCTTGAAGTAGTCCGCGACCGGCGGCACCGCGCCGAGCGTGGCACCCACCACCGGCTCGGCGACGAAGGCGATGACCTCGTCCGCGCCGAGTTCGAGGATCTTGTCTTCGAGCTGCTGGGCGGCGCGCGCCGCATAGGCTTCGTCGCTTTCGCCATGCTTTTGATAGCGATAGGCGTAACAGGGGTCGATATGGTGGGTCTCGATCAGCAACGGCCTGAACTGGGCGCGCCGCCACTCGTTGCCGCCGGTGGCGAGAGCGCCGAGCGTATTGCCGTGATAGCTCTGCCGGCGTGCGATGAGATGGCGCCGTTGCGGCTCGCCTTTCTCGACAAAATATTGCCTGGCCATCTTGAGCGCGGCCTCGACCGCCTCCGAGCCGCCGCTGACTAGATAGACGTGGTCCAAGCCTTTCGGCGCGTCCTCGACCAGCCGATCCGCCAAGCGCTCCGCCACCTCGGTGGTGAAGAAGCTGGTGTGGGCGTAGGCGATGCGGTCAAGCTGGGTGTGCAGTGCAGCGATCACGTCGGGATGGCCGTGGCCGAGACAGGACACGGCCGCGCCGCCCGACGCGTCGAAATAGGACTTGCCCTCGGCATCGAACAGTTCGATGCCTTGGCCGCGAATGGCGACCGGCAGCATCGAGTGGATGATTCGATGAAGAATGTGTGTCATCGACGGTCCCTCATGGGCATTTTCTTCGGCGGACGTTGGTTCAGATGGGTCTTGAGAGCGGCGCCCTGCTCATCGAAACGTCGCAGGGACTCAACAGCGCCCTCGCCTGCCTGCCCTGCGACAAGAGCACCGAGGATCTCAGCAACGATGAAAGCTGGCGTCATGGTGTGGAAAAAGGACGGGCTGCCGGTCGGCACGACGACTAGGTGATCGCCAAGCAGCGCCAAGGGCGCTACCCCGCTGTCGGTGATCGCAATGACCGGTACGCCGCGGCCGGCAGCGTACTCGACAAGCTCGATGGTGAAGCGCGTGTAGGGCAGGACGCTGGCGGCGATCAGCACGTCGTCCTTGGTCGCATGGGCCAGAGCGTCGCCATCGGTTCCGCCGATGCCGTGCAGCAGCACCGACTTCTCGCCGATCAGCGACAGGATGTAATGCAGATGCCAGGCGACTGCGTGGCTTGAGCGCAGGCCGAGGCAATAGACGCGCCTTGCCGCACTCAGCGCCCTGGCCGTCTCGACCAGACGGTCGATCGACCTACCTTCGGCCAGATGGGAAAGCTGGCTGGAAATCGAATCCAGAATATCGGCCGCCAGCGCGTGGTCGCCCTTGAGCTTTTGGCTGGCCACCTGGAGGCCCGCCTTGCCGGCGAAACCGATTTCGCCGTCCCGGATCGCGGCGGCGTAAATATCGCGTACGGTCTCGTAGCCATCAAGGCCGAGATGCTGGGCCAGCCGCGTCATCGTCGCCGGCTGCACTCCTGCGTGCCGGGCCTGCTCGCGCATGGACAACTCGCGACATCATACGGTTTATCAAGGACATACCGCGCGGCGGACCGAAGCTGCGCCGACATGCCGTCGAAGGCACTGATGATCTGTCCAGCAAGCTCTCCCTGGTCCATGGATATTGCTAGCTCGCCAGACCGGCGATTGCAACGTCTGTTTCAATATGGTCAAAGATTGATTCATATGACTCTTATCGCCCGAAAACCGTCTCCATGAAGCCGGCCACTGGTCTCGGCCGCATCGCCATAGCCGTCGCGCCGAACGGGGGGCGTCGCAGCAAGGCCGACCATCCGGCGATTCCGCTCACACCGGCCGAGCTGGCGCGGACGGCCGCGGAATGCGCCGATGCCGGTGCGGCTATGATCCACGTTCATGTCCGCGACAGAAGCGGCAACCATCTGCTCGACGCCGACGCCTACCGCCAGGCAATCGCGGCCATCCGCGGTGCTGCCGGTGACCGGCTGTTAATTCAGATCACTTCCGAAGCGCTCGGTATCTATTCGCCGGTCCAACAGATGGCCGTCGTACAAGATGTGAAGCCGCAAGCGGTCTCCCTGGCGCTTCGCGAAATCGTTCCAGATGCCGGATCGGAACCCGCCTTCGCGCGCTTCATGGCCTGGCTGCATAAGGAGCGTGTGGCGCCGCAGATCATCCTCTATTCGCCCGAGGAGGCTGTCAGGCTTTCGGATATGCAGCAACGCGGACTGATCCCCTGGGCAAGCATACCGGTTCTCTACGTGCTGGGCCGCTACACGCCGGGACAGACGTCCGTTCCTGCCGATCTCCTGCCATTCCTCGCGGCGAACATGCCGCGCTTCGATCATTGGAGCGTCTGCGCCTTCGGCCGCAACGAAGGGGCGTGTGTGACGGCCGCGGCACTGCTCGGCGGTCATGTCCGGGTCGGGTTCGAAAACAATCTTTTCCTTCCGGACGGCAGCATAGCCTCGTCCAACGCCGAACCGGTAGCGACCGTCGCACGCATACTCGCCGACTGCGGCATCAAGATCGCCTCGGCCGCCGAGTTGGCGGCACAATGGAACGCGCCGTTTCGTTCCATATAACAAACCAAAGCCTATTTTCGGCGGCAAGCTCGCGCAAGGCATAGACAGGCGGCTGCAATGTCATCGCCACGGAAGAACGACGTGTCCCCGCCCCCGGCGCGGCGATTGCAACAACAGTGCCGGTCGTTGTAACCATTCCGGCGGCTTGATTTTGGAGGAGACGCAGCATGGACCGAATCACCGGCGGTTGCCTGTGCGGCAACGTTCGAATTATCGCGTCGGGGCGCCCATACCGGGTCGGCCTTTGTCACTGTCTTGACTGCCGCAAGCACCATGGCGCCCTTTTTCACGCTTCCGCGATTTTTCCTGAGGATGCGGTGACGATCGACGGCGAAACACGCGACTACGCCGGGCGGTTTTTCTGTCCCCGCTGCGGCTCGTCCATTTTCGGACGCACCGCCGACGAAATCGAAGTGAACCTGGGATCCCTGGATGCGCCTGACCAGCTGATGCCAACCTACGAAAGCTGGATCATTCGTCGCGAGTCCTGGTTGCCGCCGTTTCCGCTCACCAGACGATACGAGCGCGATCGTGACGCCTCGGGTCGCTTTGAGGAGTAGGTTGCACGAACGGTGCGAAGGCGCCGGCGCGCGTCACTCCGGAAGGCCGGCCTTGCGGAAGCCATCGACGAAATGCTCAAGCGCCGCAGCGTCGCGGAATGGCTCCGTCGTGGCCCAGTGGCGGGTTGTGAAATGCGGGTTGCCGACGAGGAACAGTTCGACCTCTGCGCGCGCCTCGTCGAGCCGCCCCAGTTGGGCAAGGCTTGCCGCCAGGAAACGGCGTGAGCTTGTACGATAAGTCTCGTCCCTGCGCAGTGTCCCGACAGCGGCTTCGTATTCGCCGGCCGCATATTGCGCCTGGCCGAGCGCGAGATAATACCAACTTGCCGGAAACGGATTCAGCCGGAACGCCTTGCGAATGTGCTCAAGACCCTCCTCGACCCGTCCGGCCAGGACCGCGATGTCGGACAATGCCGCCCAGGCATCGGCCTCGTTCGGGTCGAGCTCGATCGCCTTGGCGAATTCCGCATCCGCCTCGGCGAAGCTGCGCTCGTAGGCAAGCAGGTAAGCCAAAACCCAGCGGCAGCCGGCATCGTTGGGGTCGATCGCCACGGCTTTGCGCGCCAGTTCCAAACCAGCGCTACGGGATGCGTCGGTTGGTCCGCCGGAATGCACCCATCCCATCCAGTGGTTCATGGCAAGCCAGCGATAGGCCTCGGCATATTCCGGATCGAGTGAAACCGCGCGGGTCAGCATCAAGATGCGCTTCCTGCGCCGTCTGCGGCGAATCATCCATCAGCTTGCGCGCCCGCACGCAGAGATCGTAGGCCTCGAGATTTTGGGGCCGATTGCGCGGCGACGGTGCACGCAGCCGGCCGAGTAACGCCTCGACGATCTTGCCGGTGACCTCGTCCTGAACGGCAAAAATATCTTCCAGGCTGCGATCGAAGCGCTCCTTCGGAACGATGTCCCCGTTGCCGTCAGCTACCGCGGACTAAAGCTGCTTGCGGCGTTCCCGCACCCGGATCAAGCACGAACGGACCAAAGGCAAAGCGCGGTCCCTGCATACGGCGCATCTATAGCCCGTTTGGAAGTTTTGAGAACTATTTGGGAGATCTTAATTACGACGCCGGTCGTATCCTGCAGAATTCAGCCTCTTTCAGGACGAGGCCCCCCCAAACCGTAAGGGCCCCCTCAAACCATATGGAGGTTGCCATGAGCGATATTCCCACCCTTGCCTCGGCCCCGCTTCAGGCAGCGCGGCCGGCGGAAGCGTCGCGTCGGCGCTACAGCCTGACGACGCTGCGAAGCATTATCGCGGCCGGGCGCGAGCCGACACGCTTTCGCTGGGACCTCAAGCGATTGGCGGAGACCAATCCCCATCTGATCGACGATATCGGTCTGACGAGACGACAGGCCGAGGAAGAGATCGCGAAGCTGCCCTTCTGGCAGCGATAGGCGAATGCTGCAAAGACGCCGGATCGCCAACGACCAGCGGCTGATGGCAGATGAAGACGAAGCCGCCGCCCCGAAACGACGTCACAGGCTACTGGTCGCGGCGACAATCAATCCGCCCAAGACGGCGACATTGATGGTGAAGACGGTACGAAGGGCTTCGCGTTCATCGCCGCTGTAGCGCCAGAAATTGAGCGCCATGAAGGACGCTGCAATGGTGAATACGGCCAATGCCGCGGCGGGAAAGGGCCCACCAAGGCCCGTTGCGAGGCAAAAGCCGCCTGGGATCTCCAGCACCGATCCGGCCGCGAGAAGAGGCCTGGGAGCAGGAAAGGCCGCTCGGCCAGGGACGCTACAATCGCCCGGAATCTGAGGAAAATGCCCGGCGCCCGCCCAGATAAAGACGCCGCCGAGCAAAAACCAATCCGAGGTGGTGGAAGAACGCGATCATTCCTTGCTGCCGTCCTCGGTGTAAACCGCAAGCTCGTAACCATCCGGGTCCGCGAAATGGAAGCGCCTGCCGCCCGGGAATCCATAGATCGGCTTGACGATCTTGCCTCCCGCCTGCTCGACCCGCTTGACCGTTCCCGGCAAATCATCTGCATAGAGGATGACGAGCGGGCCTCCTCCGGACCTCGCTGGGCCAGCGGCGAAGCCACCTGACAAGCGCCCGTCGTTGAACTCGCAATATTGCGGGCCGTAGTCAGTGAAGGTCCAGCCGAAGGCCTTTCCGTAGAAGTCGCGTGACCGCTGAATGTCTTTCACGTTGAATTCGACGTAGTCGATCCGTTGATCGTTGTTGTTGCTCATGATGCATACCTCTCGTGTGATGTACGACGCCGAAAGATAAGCACGCATCTCGCTTGCCGGATTGAACGAAACGGCCATCGCCGTATGAGCCGCACACGGCGCTGCCGATGGCGATGCACGTAGCATCACCCCTCACCTGCCCTCTTCCTTCCGGCCGGAAGAAAACAACCGATTCTTGCAACCGTTCTCGATTGGCAGACGTTGTCGGTCGTGCAGATTCTTGTCTCGAGCGACGGCGGGCGCAGCCACTGCGTCGTAGGTTCACCGCCGGTAATCCGAAGAGGAGCGAGATGAGCGATCCCGTCCCAGCGCAGGCAACGGGTTCATTTCAGCAACGTCCACCGTCGGCGCGGCTTCGCGGATGCTTTGCTTCGGTGTGGGTGCATCGAATGGACCCGGCGGGCGCACCGCCAATCGTCGTCATGCCCGACGCAACGATCGATCTGCAATGGATCGGAGGCAGCTTCCGAGTTGCCGGCCCCGACAAGGAGCCGCAGACCGAGGTTCTGGCGGCAGACGAGGTCGTGATCGGCTTGCGCTTTTATCCTGCCACGGCGGCGGCATGGCTCGGCGTGCCGCAAATCGAGCTTGTCGGCCAGAGGCTGTCCCTCGACGATTTATGGGGAGCGCGAGCCCGGCGCCTCGCCAGCCGCGTGCGCGCTGGTGACAATCTCGAGGATCTCGCCTGTTCGCTCGAACAGGTCGTCGCCGAGGAAATGGCCTCCCACGCGACAGACGTTCCCATGCAGGCGGCATATCGCTTGATCGAGCGCGGGCCGCCACCCGACGCGCCTCTCGTCCCCTGGTTGATGCGCGCGCTCGAGATGAGCGAAAGAACGTTGCGCCGGCGCTTCGACGAGAGCTTCGGCTATGGCCCCAAGACGCTTGACCGTATCCTCCGCTACCAGCGCTTTCTGCGGCTTTCGAGCCAATCGAACAGCGCTACGGCCATCCTGGCAGCCGAGGCGGGCTATTCCGACCAGGCGCATCTTGTCCGCGAGAGCCGCCGCCTGACGGGAAGCACCCCGCGACAGATTCATCACCTGCTGCAGAACGGGTGAAACCACGTCGCGCTCTTCATTGGCCGTTTTGTTCAAGTCTTCACTGTCGCCCGACTTTATCCTGGTGTCTCCGACAACCACAGGAGACTGCCATGAAACCGCGCATTTCGGTTTTGACTATCGCTGTCGCCAACCTCGAGAGTTCTCTCGCGTTCTACCGCGACGGTTTCGGCTTGCCGACGGAAGGGATCATCGGCCGCGAGTTCGAGCATGGCGCCGTCGCGTTCTTCACGCTGTCCGGCGGGTTGAAGCTCGCGATCTGGGCTCAGGACGACCTCGCCTGCGACACCGGCCTGCCCAAGGCGCCGATCAGCTCGACCTCGTTCACAATCGGCCACAACGTTGTGCGCCGCGAAGAAGTCGATCAAGTGATGGATGAGGCCGCTCGCGCCGAAGCCGAGATCATCAAGCCTGCTCGGGACACATTCTTTGGCGGGTATGCCGGATACTTCCGCGATCCGAACGGACACCTGTGGGAGGTCGTCTGGAACCCCGCCAACATACCGAATGAGGACGCTCTCTGAGGGCAGGTATGGGCCTGCAGGATCGGGCCGTTCTGGTCATTCCCGGTGCTGGCAAATTCTGTCGGGATCGGGGCGGGCGGCCTGCTTTCCCTGGCAAACGAAGCCAGTTCGACGGCAGTCCACTAGCACAATCTTACGGGGCTGATTATGTAGCTCTATCCAGATTCGCCTCGCCTGCATGGCGCATCATGCGGCGGAAGCTCATCGAGATATGCGCCCGCCTTATGTGCCCGATGGACTCCCAGTCGCCGATTTCGGCCGCGGCAAGGACCTCTTCCATTTCGCGGCGGAACGCGGTGAATTCCTCGACGAGGCCCAATTGCGGCATCAGCTTCAGGACGACGCGCGCGACCTGAAAATACAGGCGCTCGCTGATCTCGCGCAGTGGCTGGTTGCCGGTCATCGCCGTGAGCTCGTAGAAAAAATCCATGTTGAGGCGCAGGAAAGCGCGCTGGTCGGGATTGAGTATGTCGGAATCGCAGCGCGCGATGAGCGCCCGTATCCGGTCGAGGTCGTCCGCCGTGCGCGGGATCGGCGAAAGCTTGCCGACGAGGAGCGCCAGCTCCAGGCGCAGATGATAGACCTGCTGCAATTCCTCGATGTCGACGTCGGTGACGATCGTGCCGACGCCGTGGACGGATTGAACCAGACCCTCGGATTCAAGGCGCGCCAGCACGCGCCGGACCGGCGTGCGGCTGATCTCGAATTCCTGGGCAAGTTCTTCCTCGGACAGGTGGCTTCCCGGCGCATAATCGAGCAGGCAGATGCGGTCACGCAATATCCGGTAGATGCGCTCGAACCGCTCCCGCGCGGAGAGCGGGCGCGGCGGCGCGGCGGTCACCGTCGTGGGCGGCTTGGCCTCTGTCTCGATCGTCACCCAGCCTCCAGGACAGCGTGCAGGAATTGCCGTGTCCGCTCGTTCTTGGGAGCACCAAACAGTTCGCTTGGCGGCCCCTGCTCGCAGATCTTGCCTTGATAGAAGAAGCAAACGCGGTCGGAAAACTCCTTGGCGAAGCCCATCTGATGGGTGACCATCAGCATGGTTAGATCATGCTCGCGCCCGATCTGCCTTATCACCTGCAGCACTTCGCCGACAAGCTCCGGGTCGAGCGCAGACGTCACCTCGTCGAACAGCATGATCTTGGGCCGCATGGCCAGCGCCCTGGCGATGGCGACGCGCTGCTGCTGGCCACCAGAAAGCTGTGACGGATAGTGGTCCTTCTTCTGGGCCAGACCGACCAGCTCCAGCAGCTCGGCCGCTCGTGCCTCGGCGTCCGCCCGCTTCATTCCGAGCACCGTTATCGGCGCCTCGATGCAGTTCTGCATCGCCGTCATATGCGGAAACAGGTTGAACGACTGGAACACCATGCCGATCTTGGCGCGGATCTTGCGGATGTGGGCGAGATCGGCGGGAACAAGCTTGCCGTTCCTCTCCATATGGGTCAGCGGCTCGCCTTCGACCCAGATGACGCCGTCATTGATCGTCTCCAGCGTCATCAGCATGCGCAGCACCGTCGTCTTGCCCGAACCCGACGGACCGATGACCGAGACTTTTTCGCCGCGCGCTATTTCGAGATTGAGCCCGTCGAGAACGGTTAACGTGCCGTAGCGTTTCGATACATTGTCGAAGCGGACCATCGGTTGTTCAGTCATCGGGTGGTCCTCCGGTTGAGCAGCCCTTCGAGGGAGCGGATGAGCGCCGCCGAAACCAGGCTCATGGCAAGGAAAAACAGGCCGACCAGCGTGATCGGCTCGGTGTAGCGGAACGTTTCGGAGCCGATGATCTTGGCGGTCTGCATCAGTTCCATCACGGCGATTGCGGAAAGCAACGGCGTTTCCTTGAACAAGGCCACCAGATAATTGCCGAGCGCCGGAACGATCGGCGGGACCGCCTGCGGAATGATGATGTCGCGGAACGTCGTCCAGGACGAAAGATTGAGCGCGATCGAGGCTTCCCACTGGCCGCGGTGGATGTTGTCGAATCCGGCGCGATAAACCTCGGAGCAATAGGCGGCGTAGTGGATGCCGATGGCCAGCACCCCGGCGGTGAAAGCGTCGAGCACGACACCGAATTTCGGAAAGACGAAATAGAGAAAGAATATCTGGATGAGCAGCGGGGTCGAGCGGATCAGCTCGACCAGCACCGAAATCGTCCAGCTGGTCCATGGCACGGCGATGCGGACAACGGCCAGCACCAGGCCGAGCGAGGCGGCAAGCGCAAAGCCGATCAGCGTCGCTTCGATGGAAATGACGGCGGCGCGAGCAAGCACCGGCAGGATTTCCAGGGCAAATCCCCAATCCCAGATCATGCCGCCTTCCCCCGCGCCAGTCCGAGCGACGCCCGCCTTTCAAGAAGCCGCATGCCGATGGTCACAACCAGCGACATTGCCAGGTACATCAAAAGAACGAGGGTGAAGATCGGAATGGTCTTGAACGTGTTCTGGTTCATTTGCTGCGCCTTGAAGGCGAGGTCCGAAAGCGTGATCAGCGAGACCAGCGCCGTCGATTTCAGAAGCTCGATGAACAGATTACCCCAGGGTGGGATCATCGCGACAAAGGCCTGCGGCAGGATGATCCGACGCAACATCTGCGGGCGGCTCATGTTCAATGCAGTACACGCTTCCCACTGGCCGCGGGCGACGGACTGGATCGCGCCGCGCACGCACTCCGATCCGTAAGCGCCGACATTCAGGCCGAGCGCGAGCACCGCCACCACGAACGCGTTGATCGTGACGCCGAATTGCGGGAGCACGAAAAACAGCCAGAACAATTGCACCAGTGCCGACGTTCCGCGGAAGATCTCGACGTAAACCGTGGCCAGCCATCTGAGCGGCGTCGGGCCATACATCCTTGCAAGTGCTGCAAGCACGCCCATGATAATTGCGAGCAGGCTGCCGAGGACGGCGATCTCGATTGTCAGGACCGCGCCTTGCAGCAGCCCCGGCATAAACACTTGATATGATTCCTGTGTTGCCAAGGCACCGATCACGACAAGCGCGATGACCAGCATGGCAACGAGCGTACGGATACCCATGCGATTCCCCGAAGGAAAAGGGCGGCGCTTTCGCGCCGCCAGCAGTTGGGAGCCTATTTGCCCGCGCAGAGCTCTGCGGTGGTCTTGTTGGGGAGATAGTCCTTGCCGAAGCCGAGTGGCTCGACCAGCGCGATATGCTCCGGCGAACCGAGGAACTTCTTCAGTTCGGCGTTGAACGCCTCCTGCAGGTCGGTGTCTTCCTTGCGGAAGCCGAAGCCGCCATGGCCTTTCACCGACTTGCCGGCAACCTCGCCGAAGGGCTTGGTCGATTCGACACCGTCGGCTTTCTTGGCCATGTCGGCGATCGAAAGAGCGGTCAGCGCGGCAGCGTCGGCGCGGCCCGACTGGACGGCGGCGACCAGGCTGGACTGGTCAGGCAAGGAGACGATCTGCCCATCGGCAACGCCCGCTTCCTTGGCGAAGCCGCCTTCAACGGCGCCGGCCATCACGGCAAGCTTGAGATCCGGATTGTCCTTGATGCTGGAAAAATCCTTGATGCCTTTCGGATTGCTTTTTGCCACCAGCATAGCCTCGCCGATGCCGTAGGACGGCTCGGAGTAGTTGATCTCGGCGCAGCGCTTCGGAGTGATGAACATGCCGGCGGCGATGATGTCGAAGCGGCCGGCCTTGAGACCCGGAATGAGCGAGCCGAATTCGGTCAAAACACCGTCGACCTGCGATATGCCCATCTTGGCGAGCACCGCCTTGGCGACTTCAGGGGCCTCGCCGGTCAGCTTGCCGTCTGGCGTGGCGTAACCGAACGGCGCCTCGTTGGCGAAACCGACGCGGATGTAGCCGTCCTTCTTGGCCCGTTCGAGGGTGGTTTCCGCGTGAGCGGACAACGACGTCAATGACGTCGCGGCGAGCGCGATGCAGGCAGCCGCCTTCACGACCATACGGCGCGATATCGATGATTTGAGCATGCTTTTCTCCCATTGGACAACTGTGGATGGTTCCCAGGGCGCGGCCTTCTTCGAGGTCGACGCCTGCTTGATCAGACGTATACAACTGCCCTAGACATTTCGCAAGCAGAGATATAAAAACCATGAAAATTCGGCGACAATTCGCAGTTAGCCAGCAAATTGACGTCGAGTTGTGCACAATTTGGCCTAGTTGCCATTTACAAAAGGCAAACGGCGTACCTGGAAGGCAGGATTTCGGTGGCGACCGCGAACGGCTTCGGGACATTCACGCAAGCGGAGTATGGGCAGCGCCTCGCCGGCGTGAAGACACGTATGCAAAAAGCCGGCTTCGATCTCATCGTTTGTCAGGATCCCGCCAACATGTGCTGGCTGACCGGCTATGACGGATGGTCGTTCTACGTTCCGCAGTGCGTGCTCGTCCATCTGGAGGAGGACCGGCCGATCTGGTTCGGTAGGTCGCAAGATGCCAAGAGCGCACGCCTAACCACCGGCCTGCCGGAGAAAAACATCATGCCGTTCTCGGAACGGCTGGTGCAACAGCCCGTCGAGCACCCTTATGACGAACTCGCCCAACTGATCCGGTCGCGTGGTTGGGGAAAAGCCCGCATCGGCGTCGAGATGGACGCGCATTATTATACGGCGCGCTGCCACGCCCATCTGGTCCAAGGGCTGCCCGACGCGCACTTCGCCAACAACCACGATCTCGTCAACTGGGCGCGGCTGGTCAAATCCGAGGCCGAGCTGGTGCTGATCCGCGAGGCGGGTGCGATCTGCACGCATGCCATGAACCGCGCCATCGAGAAAATGCGGCCCGGTGTGCCTCAGAACCATGTCATTGCCGAAATCTATCACGCGCAGATCATGGGGGTGCCCGGAGCGGGCGGCGACTATGCCGCGATCTGTCCGCTGATGCCCGTTGGCGAGGGCACCAGCACGCCGCATCTGACGTGGTCCGACGCGCCGCTGCCGGACAGCGGCCTCGCCATTCTGGAGATCGCCGGCGTGCGCCGCCGCTATCATGCGGCGCTGACCCGGACGGTACATTTCGGAAAGCCGCCGCAAGCCATCCTCGACATGGCCAAGGCGATCGTCGAGGGCGTCGACGCTGGCCTCGAGAAGGCGCGCCCCGGCTACACCGCCGAGGAGGTGGAAGCCGCCTGGCAGGCAGTGTTGAGGAAGAACGGGCTGAAGAAGGAAAGCCGCGTCGGCTATCCGGTCGGGCTCGCATACCCGCCCGATTGGGGTGAACGCACCGCAAGCCTTCGTCCCGGCGACACCACCGAGATGCAGCCTGGGATGTGCTTCCATTTCATGGCCGGCGTCTGGCTCGACGATTTCGGCATCGCCATCTCGGAATCGTTCGTCGTCACGGAACGCGGCGGCGAACGCCTCTGCGATGTGGCGCGCGAACTCATCGTCATCGACTGACATGGTGGCCGGGAAACCGGCTGCCGAAAAGAACCATGCCCGCCACCAACCCGGCAACAAGCACGAGGACGCCCGATGGACCGCAATCCGTTTTCCGAAGCCGAAATCGCCGGCCGCCTGGCAAAGGTCCGTACTGCACTGGTTGAGCGCGAGCTCGATGCGGCGGTCTTCGCCTCGCCGGAGAACGTCTTCTATCTCACCGGGCTCGATCACTGGGGGTATTTTGCCCCTCACCTGCTGATCGTCCCGCTCCGGGGAAAACCTGTTCTGGTCACCCGCTCGATGGAGAAGGTGACGATCGAGAAGCAGGTGAAGGCAGCGGAATTCCGTGGCCATTCCGACAGCGAAACGGCGGCCGAGCTTGCCGCGCGGGTACTTGTGGAGCTCGGCCTGTCCGGCAAGCGGATCGGCCTCGAATACTGGACGGCTGGCCTCAGCCATGGGCTTGCCGTTGCGTTCCAGACGCAGGCGGACGCCAAATGGAGCGATGTCTCCGGTCTGATCGACAAGATGCGGTGGGTGAAGAGCGCCGAGGAACAGGCGCTGATGCGTCGAGCCGCCAAGGTGACGGACGCCGCCGCCGGTGCCGCGATCGCCGCGATCTCCGATGGCGCTTCCGAACAGGAGGTCGCCGCCCAATGTGTTGCGGCAATGATCCGCGCAGGCGGTCATGCGCCGGGCTTCGGACCGTTCATCCGCCCAGCCGCGCGCCTGGGTGAAGAGCACACGACCTGGGGCGACGGGATCTACCGCAAGGGCGAGCCGGTCTTTGTCGAATTGTCCGGGTGCATCTCGCGCTACCACGCCCCGCTCGGCCGGCTCGTTCGCATCGGCCACATCAGCGACGAAGACGCCGCAATGGCGGAAGTGACCGCCAAGGCGTTCAACGCGGTCGTCGAGGCGTTGCGGCCGGGCGCCAAGGCGCGCGATGTCTACGCCGCCTGGCAGGCTGTCGTCGACGAGTCCGGTCTTTCCCACTATCGCCGCCATCACTGCGGTTACCTGGTCGGCGCCGGCCAGCCGCCATCATGGACCGGCGGCAATTCGGTGACGGGCTTGAGGCACGATTCCGACCTCGAGATCGAGACCGGGATGAGCTTCCACATCCTGTCATGGCTGATGGGCACCGGTCGCGGCGATGACTTCGTTTCCAACACGGTGCTGTTGACCGATGCGGGCGCCGAAGTGCTTACCCGCACGCCGGCCGGCCCGATCGTTCGATAGGCCTGCACACATGGCGCGCTACTCGGCATTTTGGATCTTACGCAACGCGCTGTCCGGCCAGAAGAATTGGCAGCGCGCCTGGCGGGCAGCGGAGCCAAAATCGTCCTATGACGTGATCGTTATTGGCGGCGGCGGACACGGCCTCGCCACCGCCTTCTACCTCGCCGAGAACCACGGCATCCGTAACGTCGCCGTGCTCGAAAAGGGTTATGTCGGCGGCGGCAATGTCGGCCGCAACACCACCGTCATCCGCTCCAACTACCTGCTCGACGGCAATACCCAGTTCTACGAATTCTCGATGAAGCTTTGGGAGGGCATGTCGCGGGCGCTGAACTTCAACGTCATGTTCTCGCAGCGCGGCCAGCTCGTCACAGCGCATTCGGCCGATCAGCTCGACGGCTTCAGCCACCGCGCCAATGTCATGCGGCTGAACGGCATCGATGCCGATATCCTCGACCGGGAAGACGTGCGCCGGCTGGTGCCTTATCTCGACTTTTCCGACACCGCCCGCTTCCCGATCCATGGCGCTATCTTCCAGGGCCGGGCGGGCACGGCGCGCCACGACGCCGTCGCCTGGGGCTATGCGCGCGCCGCCGACGGCCATGGCGTCGACATCATCCAGAACTGCGAAGTGACCGGCTTCCTCCGCGACCGCGACAGTATCGTCGGCGTCGAAACGACGAAAGGCCGGATCGGCGCCGGCAAGGTCGGCCTCGCTGTTGCCGGTCATACATCCGTGCTCGGTGCCAAGGCCGGCCTTGAACTGCCGATCGAAAGCCACGTCCTGCAAGCCTTTGTCACCGAACCGCTGAAGCCGCTGGTAGATCACGTCGTCGCTTACGGCGCCGACCATTTCTACGTCAGCCAGTCCGACAAGGGCGGGTTGGTCTTCGGCGGCAATCTCGACGGCTACAATTCATACGCCCAGCGCGGCAATCTCGGCGTCGTTCGCGAGGTGGCGGAGGCGGCGATTGCATTGATGCCGTGCATTTCGCGCGTCCGCCTGCTGCGCCACTGGGGCGGCGTCATGGACATGACCCCCGATGCCAGCCCGATCATCTGCCCGACGCCGATCGACGGCCTCTATCTCAATGGCGGCTGGTGCTATGGCGGCTTCAAGGCGACGCCGGCTTCCGGCTGGTGCTTCGCCCACACGATCGCCACCGGCAAGCCGCATCCCTTGATCGCGGCCTACGGGCTCGATCGTTTCCGCGCCGGCCACACGCTCGATGAGGCCGGAGTCGGCCCTTCCGCCTGGCTGCAATAAGAGGCGGGACAAAATGCTGCGCATCGAATGCCCCTGCTGCGGCCCGCGCGACCATGACGAACTCCGCTATGGCGGCGATGCCTCGGTCACGCGTCCGGCCCATGACGATCCCGATCCTGAGGCCTGGTACCGTTATGTCTACGTCAGGAAAAACCCGGCCGGCCAGCATCGCGAATTCTGGCAGCACGTGACCGGTTGCCGGCAATGGCTGGTGGTCGAACGCGACACCCGCAACCACGCGATCGCATCCGTCGACTTCGCCAGGAAATCGACCGTCAGGAAACAACCGGCATGAGTTCGAACCGCAAACGCCTGCCAGTGGGTGGCCGTATCAGTCGCGAGGTGCCGGTCAATTTCACCTTCGACGGCCGCAAGCTGGCTGGGTATCGCGGCGACACACTTGCCTCGGCGCTGCTCGCCAACGGCGTCGCGCTGGTTGGTCGCAGCTTCAAATATCATCGCCCGCGTGGCATTTTTTCCGCCGGGCCCGAAGAGCCGAATGCGCTGGTTACGCTCGGGAGCGCCGGCAGGCGCGAGCCGAACCTGCCGGCGACGACGCTGGAACTCGCCGACGGCATGGTCGTGGAGAGTCAGAACCGCTGGCCGTCGCTTGCCTTCGACGTGCAAAGCGTCAACGGACTGTTGGCACCGTTTCTGTCCGCCGGCTTCTACTACAAGACCTTCATGGGCCCGACGCGCCGCGCCTGGATGTTCTACGAACATTTCATCCGCAAGGCGGCCGGCCTGGGCAGGGCCGGCACCGACCCCGATCCCGACCGCTATGAGGTTCGTCATGCCTTTGCCGATGTCGCCATCGTCGGCGGCGGCCCGGCGGGACTGTCGGCGGCGCGGACAGCCGCCGCAGCCGGCGCGCGGGTCGCGCTGATCGAGCAAGATTTTCTGCTTGGCGGCCAGCTTTTGGCGGAACCGTCCGACAGCGCAGCGGCCGCATGGCTGAGGCAGGCCGAGGCCGAGTTGGAGGACTTCGAAACCGTCGCGCTGATGAAGCGGACGACCGCTTTCGGCAGCTATGACGGCAATGTCCTTGGACTGGTCAAACAGCGCGATCCAACCGATCAGAAGCCGAATGGCGAGGCCCGCCAAACGGTCACTATGCTGCGCGCCCGCTCGATTGTTTTCGCCACCGGCGCCATCGAGCGGCCGATGGTGTTCTCGAACAATGACCGGCCCGGCGTCATGCTTGCCTCGGCCGCCCGGACCTATCTCAATCGTTTCGCCGTCCTGCCGGGCAAGAAAATCATTGTCGCCACCACCAATGACGGTGCCTGGCGCACCGCCTTCGACTATGCCGCAGCCGGCGCGGAGGTGACGGTTGCCGATCTGCGCGCCGTCCCGCCCGCAGCACTTGCCGCGGAAGCCGCACGGCTCGGCGTGGTGGTGCGGGCCGCAACGCGCATCGTCGACCTGCACGGCGGCCATGCCGTCAGGCGCGTAACGCTCAATGGACCGGAGGGACAATCCTCGGCCGCCTGTGACCTGGTCTGCATCTCCGGCGGCTGGTCGCCAACCGTGCATCTCACCTCACACCTCGGTGTCAAACCTGTCTATCGCGACGACATTGACGGCTTCGTGCCGGGCGTCTTTTCAGCCAGCCAGTTCGGCGCCGGCGCAATGATAGGAGCCTATGCGACCGCCGCTGCCGTCGAGGACGGCCATCGCGCCGGCATCGAAGCGGCAGCCTACTGCGGCAAGTCGGCGCCGGTGCCCGCTCCGTCCAAACTCGATCTCGGCGAGACCGCTACGACGCTACTTCGCGAAGCCCCTTCGGTCGGACGTGAAAAAGCCTTCGTCGATTTCCAGATGGATGTGACAACTGGGGATATCGGGCTCGCCCATCGCGAGGGCTATGAATCGGTCGAGCACCTGAAGCGCTACACCACGCTCGGCATGGGCACCGACCAAGGCAAGACCAGCAATTTTCCCGCACTTGCCGCGATGGCAGCGCTGCGCAACGCAACGATTCCTGAGACCGGCACCACGACCTTCCGCCCGCCCTATACGCCGGTTGCCATCGGGGCGCTTGCCGGGCGCGCCATCGGCCATCATTTCAAGCCGATCCGCCGCACGCCGATGCACGATTGGCACATGGCGAACGGCGCCGAGATGCTCGAGGTCGGGCTCTGGATGCGGCCCTATTTCTACCGGCAGTCGGGGCGCCACGTGAACGACGCCTATGTCGCCGAAATGCGGAATGTGCGCCAGGCCGCGGGGCTGATGGACATCTCCACGCTCGGCAAGATCGATGTCCAGGGCTCGGATGCGGCAATCTTCCTCGATCGCGTCTACGCCAACGGCTTTGCCAAGCTGGCGGTAGGCCGCGCCCGCTACGGCGTCATGCTGCGCGACGACGGCATTGTCTTCGACGACGGCACCACGACGCGGCTAGCGGAAAACCGATTCTTCATGACCACTTCGACCGCCAAGGCCGCCGATGTGCTGTCGCGTCTCGAATTCCTGCTCGACACGGCCTGGCCGGATTTGCGCGTGACCGTCACTTCGGTCAGCGACGACTGGGCGGCGATGTCGGTTGCCGGGCCTAACAGCCGCGCGATCCTGAATGCAGCGTTTCCCGCTCTCGACGTTTCCGAGGAGGCGCTTTCGCATATGGGGCTACTCGAAAGCGAATGGGAGGGCCGTGCGCTCCGCATCCTGCGTCTCAGTTATTCCGGCGAGCGCGCTTACGAAATCTATGTCGGCGCCACTGCCGGTGAACAGCTCTGGAGCCGCATGCTCGAAGCCGGCAGACCCTTCGACCTGAAGCCTTACGGTGTCGAGGCGCTTGGCGCGCTGCGGGTCGAAAAGGGCCATGTCGCCGGACCGGAGATCGATGGGCGCACGACGCTCGACGATCTCGGCCTCGGCCGCATGGCCGGCAAGCGCAGCGGCTTCGTCGGCGACGTCCTGCGACGGCGCCCTGCCCTCCGGGCGCCCAACCGGCAGCGTCTGGTCGGACTGGAATGCATCGAGGACGGAAAACGCCTGCGCGGCGGCGCCATCCTGTTCCTGCCGGATGAGAAACCCCATGGCCATGGGCGCGGTCGTGTCACCTCCGTCACTTTCAGCTCCGAACGCGGCCATTATGTCGGGTTGGCTCTGCTTGCCGGTGATGTCGCGGCAGAAGGAAGCGAGGTCGTGGCGGTCTATCCGATGAAGGCCGAAACGGTTCGCGCCCGCGTTGTCTCGCCGGTATTCATCGATCCGCAGGGAGAACGGCTGCATGGCTAGCTTGACCTCTTCTCGGGATTTCAGCCTGTCCGTGGCGGATTGTCCGCTTATCCAGATCGAGGGCTGGGACGCGACACTGAGACAATTCGAAAAGAGCGTCTCGGCGTCGCTCAACACGAAACTTCCCACCTCGGTTGGAGAGACGGTTCGCCACAAAGGTCTACTCGTCGTCCGCGTTGCACCTCGCCGCCTCTGGCTGGTTCTCGATGAGAGCGCGCAAGCGCCCGCGCTTGCCGTCGACCCCGACCTCGGCTGTTCGGTTCCCCTCGGCGAAGGTCGTGTTCGTTTGAAAATGGCCGGCCCTGGTATCGCAAGGCTTCTGTCCGGATGCATTGCCGTCAACTGGCACGCGCCGGCCGCCGCTCCGGGCCGCGCCGTGCAAACATCCTTCCATCACGTGCCCGTGCTCTTCCTGCGCACCGGCGAGACCGCGTGCGAACTCATCGTGCCGCGAAGTTTTGCCCGCAGCCTCTCGGATTGGCTTGCCGGCGGCTAGCCAATACCGGTTCCTCGGGCAAGGGCCGGCTTTAGCGGCGATCCAAGCCGCCATCACGAAGCCATCTACTCTCTTGCCGGCCAGTCCTGCAGAAGCGTAATCCCAAACTTCGGCGCGGCTACTTTGAGCCGCTCGATATCGGCAGGCGTCGGCGGCCCGACCACCTCTCCCTTGCTGCGTTCATGGCCACCTTCGGCGAGAAACTGCTCGAACACACTTGGCGTGTCTATCAGGATATAGCGAACGGGCTGATTGCCGGGATTCATGAGCTGGTGCGGGATGCCGCGCTTCAAAAACATGCTCTCGCCGGGCGAGAGCGTTCGCACCTCGCCGTCCACAATTGCGGTCAAGTGCCCTTCGATGACGTAGACCGTCTCGTCGTCATTCGCATGAACATGGATTGGCGTTTTCGTGTGCCCGTCGCTTCTGTTTTCGAAGAGACTCAACAAGCCTCCCGTCTGTTCGCCGGAGACCAGTCGCTTCATGACGATGCCTGCGAGCACGAATTCTTTTGGTTCAACATCCGTCATTGATCCAATCCTGCCAGGCACATTTGGTGGGCCCTCAAGCAGACGAGCTGCGCAGCGACATCCGGCAAACGTCGACCTGGCTCACGGGTTCCCTGTCGCCGGAGTTCCCTCTTCCCAAGCTCCGTTTGGACGAAAAGCCGGCTTCGTTCTCACCGGACATGCTGGCCGACATCCGCCAATTCGAGGGCGCCGCAGAGGTCCGCCTAACTGACGGCAAAGCTGCAACGGGCTGCCAGGCTCTCGCCAGGCCCAAGCACCGACAGTCCATTCCATTTGTCGATCGAACCACGATTGTGAGCATCGACAGTATGACTGACCGGTTCAAAACAGAAGAAGTCGCTCTCGTCCGATGGCGAATAGACCAGGTAGAAATTCAAGGGCGATGAAGCTTCAATCCGCAGGCTGCAACTGTGCTCCGGCCACGATATGGTAGCGACGCCGTTCCAACCGGCAAACAGATCGTTTATCCATCCGTTCGGCAATACGGCCGGGGCGCCGAAATCCCAGTCGGGACGAGTTTTGATATCGACAAACCGTTCAGGGAGATGGCTGGGCAGTTCGAGACAAACCTGCGAGGCCGGCGCATGAAGCGTGGTCCGTGCCGTTCTTGGGAACCATGGATGGATGCCAAGCCCGAACGGGAGCCTGACCGGCGCCTGATTGACGATGCGAAGCTTCAGCTCGAGCCCCTGCCCGGCCAGCGCGTAGCTCACCTCGGCGCGATATCGATATGGGCCGGGTCCGTTGCTGATGAGCGATAGCTTCGCTTTGTCCTGCGTCAGACTGTCGACGTTCCACGCGCTCGAAAATCCATTGCCGTGAACTGGAAATGGTTCGCCTGCGACGTTGGCAGGCAGTTCGTGGAATTTGGACTCGAATATGAAGCCGCCGCCCGAGATGCGATTTGACCATGGCAAAAGCAGGTTGCAGGCAAGGTCGAACGGTTTGCTGCTCCCGCCGTTTGGCCAAGGCCTGAAGAGCGGCACGCGCCCATAGTCGAACCTCGCAAGACCTGCCCCAAGCGATGGGACGATTTCAGCAGACAGGTCTCCGCTTCTGATCTTGATCGTCCCGACCATCCGCTTCAGACGGTATCGGCCTTGGCAGCGGCGATCGGCTGTTGATGGCGGCCTTTGCGAGCCACTGCAAGAAGGTCGTTCGACGCGATCCCGATGAGCGCCTTCATCTGATCGTGTGCATCGTCGGCCCTGCGCATCCGGATTGCCTCCAGCACGTCGCCATGCGCGCTCAGCGTCTGCTGGTAATTAGCGGTGGCCGATGTGGTCAAGCGGAAGGAGAAGCTGAGGGCGGCCGCAAGCATATTGCCGAGATTGGCGAACACCGGGTTGCGGCTGGCACGAAGGATGGCGGTATGAAACCTGACGTCGGCATCGAGACACACAGCGAGATCGTCCTGCGGAGCAATGCGCATGGCTTCATAGGCCGCTTCGATGACTGCGAGATCGCCTGACGTCGCCATCTTGGCCGCAAGTTGGGCGGCAGCGGGTTCAATGACCAGCCGCGCCTCGATCAATCCGCGGACGAAATCGAGATCGGGCTCGATATCGCGCATCCATTCCAGAACCTGAGCATCCAGCCTGTTCCATTCACTCGACACGCGCACACGCGTCCCGGCCCGCTTGCGTGCCTCGATCAATCCTTTCGCCGAAAGCGTCAGAAGAGCATCGCGAAGCGCGGTGCGGCTCGCCCCGTAGATAACGCAAAGTTCGGCTTCCGTCGGCAGGACGGAGTGCTGGGCGTAGGAGCCGGCGAGGATGCGCTGTCCGAGATCGCGTGCGATGCGATCCTTGAGCGATGACGTGGTGCCATCTGCGGCAGGAATGTCCTGCTTGCCTTGGCCAGTCGAAGCGATCGCCGCGTCCATCGTCATGTCCTGTTCAAGTGGTACTCGGCAATTACCACAGCAAGTATCAGCAGCGAGCCCTTGGCAAGCAACTGATAGAAGGTTGGCACGGACGTCAGTATCATTCCGTTGTTGAGGACGCCAATGATCGCGACGCCCAGCAGTGCGCCGACGATCGTGCCCTTGCCGCCCTGCAAGGCGCAGCCACCCAGAACGGCCGCTGTGATGGCCTCGAGTTCCAGGCCTTGGGATCCGGATACTGGCTGCCCGGAGCCGGTACGGGCAGCCAACAGAATCCCGGCCAATCCGGCCGCCACTCCACTCATGATATAGATGCCGACGCGGTAGCGGTTGATGTTGATGCCGGAGAAGCGTGCGACAACGGGATTGCCGCCCAGGGCATAGATGTTGCGGCCAACGATCGAGCGGGCAAGGAAGAGATGGAACACGATCGCGGTCAGCAAGAGAATCCAGATCAGCAGAGGCAGGCCGAGGATTCGTCCGATCCCGATGAAGCGGAAAGTGTCGCTGAAAATCGCGATCGATTGCCCATCGGACATGATGAACGCGATGCCGCGGAAGATCGCCATCGTACCGAGAGTCGCGATGACAGCGTTGACCCGCCCATAGGTGATGATGATGCCGTTCACGAGGCCGGCAAGACCGCCCAGGACCAGGCCGGCAAGAATGCCCGCGGCGGGTGATCCGGTGGCCTGGATGGCCATTGCCGTCGATACTGTGGTCAGACCGACAATTGCGCCGACGGCAATATCGAGCCCTCCGGCGACAATAACCACGGTCTGGCTCATCGCCAGAACGCCCAGGATGGTAATGCCTAGACCGATGTTCAGCAGGTTTCGGCTGGAGAAGAACACGTCGCCTCTCAGGGTGCCGAAAATGAGCACGAGAATGGCGAGAGCAACAAGAAGGCTTATGTTGTGAATG
Source organism: Mesorhizobium sp. M0633 (assembly GCF_040320645.1). Taxonomy (NCBI): domain Bacteria; kingdom Pseudomonadati; phylum Pseudomonadota; class Alphaproteobacteria; order Hyphomicrobiales; family Phyllobacteriaceae; genus Mesorhizobium; species Mesorhizobium sp. M0633. The sequence goes on along the minus strand of NZ_JAMYQC010000017.1, from coordinate 87,631 downwards.
CCGATGCGCTCTGCGATGCGCAAGGAAGCGCGCCTTTTGCCGGTTTGCGTTGTTGCTGTCCTGAGCTCAAGGCTGTTCACTGAATTTGTCCTCCAAGCGATGCTGCAGATTGAGGCATGGCATGTCTCAGGATCGTGGCCTCGTCGATGTCAGGGCGGGAAAGTTCGGCCGTGATCCGGCCTCCAGCCATAACAAGCACCCTGTCAGCCAGCCCGATCAGTTCCGGCATTTCCGAGGAAATCAGGATTATGCCGATGCCGCTGGCGGCGAGTTCGTCGATCAGGCGATAGATTTCCGCCTTGGCGCCGATGTCGATGCCGCGGGTCGGCTCGTCGAGGATGAGAAGCATCGGCTGCCGCGCAAGCCAACGCGCGAGAACGACCTTCTGTTGGTTGCCACCCGATAATTTCGAAACCTGTTCGTCGAGGTTGGGCGCCTTGATCGACATCTTTGCTGCAAGCGGTGAGACGATCTCCAGTGCCTTGCGCCGGTTGAAGAAGCCGAAGGTCGACGTTCTGTCGGGCACGCAAAGCGAGGCGTTATCAAGAATGCTTCGGAACAACAGCAGCGCCTCGTGCTTGCGGTCTTCCGGGGCAAAGCCGATACCGGCCACGATCGCTGCATGCGGGCTGTTAGGGCCAACGGGCGCACCATTCATCGTTATGGTTCCGTCGACGCGCCTATCATAGCCGACAATCGCCTTTGCCAGTTCGGATCGACCCGCACCCATAAGGCCGGCAATGCCGAGCACCTCGCCGCGGCGGACCTTGAGGCTCACATCGGTGACGTGGTCGGTGGTCAGGCCTGTCACCTCCAGCAACGGTTGCCCCGATTGCCACATCTCGCGCGTAAACAGATCGGCGATGTCGCGGCCCACCATGAGCTTGGCTATGGTCTGCTCGCTGGCACCGGCAGCGGGGGAATCATCGACCAGCCGGCCGTCCCGCAAGACGACAATGCGATCCGCAAGGTCGATGACCTCGTTCAGCCTGTGAGAGATGTAGACGATCGAAGTGCCCTCGCCGCGCAGCCGGCGAATTACTGAAAACAGACGGCGCGCTTCGTCGTCGGTCAGTGACGAGGTCGGCTCATCAAATGCGATCAGCCGGCCGCCGGCACGTATGGCGCGCATGATTTCGATCATCTGACGCTGTGCCGGACCGAGCGTGCTGCAAAGTTGCCGCGGCCGCATATCCTGCTGCATGCCGAAGGTCGCAAGCACCTTATCGGTCTGGTCCTCGAGCTTGTGCCAGTCGAGCAGGACGCCTGCCAGCCGCGGCAGTTCGCCGACGAAAATGTTCTCGGCCACGGTCAGGTTCGGAACGATCTCCGGCTCCTGATGGATGACCCGTATTCCGGCTCTGTGGCTGTCGCGCGGTTCGCTGAAAACGATCGGCGTGGAGCCATGCAGCACGGTGCCGGTGTCCGGTGCGAACACGCCCTCGAGAATTCGCATCATTGTCGACTTGCCGGCGCCATTCTCGCCAACCAGGGCAAGCACCTCTCCTGGCCGAAAGGCAATCGAGACATTGTCGAGCGCCTGCACGACGCCGAAGCGCTTCGATATCCTGTCGAGCGAGAAGAAATCCGATTGCATCAAAAGCTCACTCCCGAGGATCGATCCCGTGTGCCCGCCGACGAACTGCCGGCCCAAAGAGCGTCATGCGCACTGCGGCGCATGACGCATATCTGGTTCAGTGGCAGAGCTTCGCTTTGTAGTCCGACGCAAAATTGTCGGCGGTGATGTATTCCGGGTCAGTGAAGGATTGAACGGGAAGCTTGGTTCCGTCCTTGATGGAGGCCAAGAGAATCTTCACCGCCAGCGCGCCATGATTTTCCGAATTGAGCCACATCGTACCACGGAACGCCGAGGGCTTTCCGGATCCGAAGGCATCGCAGGCGCGGCTGCCGTCGATGCCGATCCCCATGCCCTGGTCTGCGGAATAGCCGGCATTCTCCAGTGCTCGCGCACCACCCAGCACGCCGTCATCGTTGCATGAATAGAATATCCAGTTCGTGACGCTGGGATTGGCCGTCAATGTGGTGGTCATCACATCGATGGCGTTGACCATCGTATTGTCGTAGGGGACGCGAACGATGCTGCCCGGCTTGAAATCGGGCACCGCCTTCAGGAACGCTTCTTCCGCGCCCTTGTTGCGCTGCATGCAGGTATCGGCCTTGCGGTCCTCGATCGAGGCGATGCGCACCTCTTTGCCCGCCCAGCCTTCAGCCTTGTAGAGCTTGGCAAGCTCTTCGCCCACCCGCGCACCGATATTGTAAGCATTCATGCCGACATAGGGGACCTGGGTGCCATCCTGGTAGTAGATATCGTCGTCCACCGCCACCAAGGGAATTTTTGCGGCCTTTGCTTTCTCAGCGATGACCGGTCCCAGCGCCTTGTCGGGGACGACGATGGCGATGCCTTTCACGCCATCGCCGACCATCGTATCGAAGGTCGTGATCGTCAAATTGGCGTCGAACTGAACGTCCTGCGACACGAACGCGGCCCCTGCCGCCTCAGCCGCTTTCTTGGCGCCGCCGACTTCGGCGACAAACCATGGATGGTCTCCCATCTTGTTGATGTAGCCGATCTTGATGTCGTCTGCGCTTGCTGCGCCACTCATCAGTCCGGCAGCCAGTACCGCAAATGTCGCCAAAGCCTTTGTTGTGGTTTTCATGAAGATCCTCCCTGAGCTCAATGGTGGTTGCTAGTCGTGGTAGAGAACCGAGCGCCCACCATCGATGGTGATCGTCTCGGCATTTATGAACGGCGCTTCGTCCGAAGCGAGGAAAACCGCCGTCATTGCAACCTCGTCCGGCCGGCCAATTCGCTTGGGCGGATGGAGGTCGTAGGCTCGCCGCTTCTCCTCGGCGGGGTTCGGGAATGTGTTCCAGTAGGCTTCCGCGATTGGCGTCTCGATATAGCCGGGGGCGATCGCGTTCACCCGGATACCGCGTGCGGCATATTCGATGGCCAGCGAACGGGTCAGGCCCAAAAGTGCATGCTTGGCGACCGGATACGGGAACGTATGGGGAATGATCTGGAAGGCGTGACAGCTCGCTATGTTGACGATGGACCCCGAGCCCTTCGCCAGCATCGTCGGCAAAACCGCCTTGGCGCAGAACCACGCGGCCTGGAGGTCGAGCTTGAGGCAGCGCTCCCATTCCTCATCCGGCATCATCAATGGTTCGTAGAAGACGTTGGCGCCGGCATTGTTGACGAGAACGTCGACGCCGCCATAGGCCGTGATCGTCCGCGCGATCATGTCCGCGACTGCGGATGCGTCGGTGACGTCCGTCTCGATGAACAGGGCGTCCGCGCCCTGGGCCCGCAATTTGTCGGCGACCGCTTTCCCGCTTGCCGCATTCAGTTCAGCAATGACGGTCTTTGCCCCATGCATCGCAAAAGCCCGGGCGGTGGCGGCACCTATGCCTTGGCCGGCGCCCGTGACGATTGCGACCTTTCCTTGCAGCCGGCCTGCCATTGCATTCACCAGTCAACCACGGTGCCGTCCGGCATGACGGCATTGCGGGCATGCAGCACTTCCTGCTCAAAGGGGTGACGCGCGATCACGTCCTCATTGACGGTGACGCCAAGGCCCGGCAGTTCGGGCAAGTCCCAGCGGCCTGGTTTACGCCGAATTGGCCAGGTAACGACCTCGTCGTACCAGGCGACGGCACCGGACATCTCCTCCTGAATGACGACGTTTGGCGTCGATATGCCGAAGTGAAGAGCAGCGACGCCAGCGATCGGACCGAGCGGGTTGTGCGGCGCAAGGCCGATGCCTGCCGTTTCCGCCATGGCCGCGATCTTCTTTGTCTCCAGCAGACCGCCAGTGTGGCAGATATCAGGCTGGGCAATGTTGAAGGCACGGGCTGCGATCGAGTGCGTGAATTCGCGACGTCCGATCAGCCGCTCGCCGGAAGCGATCGGCACGGCCGATCGCGCCGTGATATGCGCCAGTCCGGCAACATCTTCGGGCGGCACGGGTTCTTCCGCGAACATGATGCGGGCCGGCTCGATTGCCTTGAGGTAATCCATCGCAGCGTTAACGGATGCAGGGCGTCCATGGAAATCGACCATGATGCCGATGTCCGGACCTATGGCCTCGCGAAGTGAGCCAACCATGTTGGCGACAGAATCAACGGCTTTCGCAGGCGATACGTAGTGGGTGTAGGGAATGCAGACGACCTTGACAGCGTCGTAGCCTGCCTGCGTCACGATGCGTCCGCGTTCCACGATCGCGTCCGCGGATCCGGTCTCATAGACCGCCTTCATGTCTCCGAGGCCGAGATGCGTGTAGGTGCGCAGATAGTCGCGAACCTGTCCGCCCAGAAGGCGCCAGACGGGGACTCCCAATGATTTGCCCAGGATGTCCCAGAGCGCGATCTCAATGCCGCTGACGGCAGACATTCCCTCGACGCCAAGACGCCAAAATCCGTGGCGCGTAAGTATCTGGTAGCACTGCTCCACGTTGCGCGGATCCTGCCCGATGAGCAGGGCCTCAAGGTCCTGAAGCGCCCCAACGACGGCTCGGGTCTTCCATTCCAGCGTTGCCTCACCCCAGCCAAACAGCCCGGGCTCGTCGGTTTCGACCCGGACGAAAACCCAGTTGCGCATTTCCGCATTGCAGACGCGCGCCTTGATGGCCGTAATTTTCATTGGTCCTCCCAGACCTGCCGCCTTTTTTTGAAGGCGATATGTATGATTTATTATGGATAATATGGACGAGTCAAGCGCAACGTCGATGTGGAGCAAGGCCGCGCCTCGATGTTCAGCTCGCAACCATCATGTCCTCGCCGCCCATCCAGCGCAGGCATCAGCAGCTCACTCAGCTTGCCTGATCAGTATTCGTCAACGTCGATGACAGCCTGGGCAAAGGCTTGCGGGCTTTCTTGAGGCAAGTTGTGGCCGATACCGCCGGTGATGATCCGGTGCGTGTATCTGCCCGAGAATTTCTTGGCGTAGGAACTGCTGTCGGGATGGGGTGCGCCATTGGCATCACCCTCAAGGGTAATGGTCGGCACTGTGATCACGGGAGCTTCGGCCAGCCGGTTTTCCAGACCGTCATATTCCGGCTCGCCCTGTGCCAGGCCGAGCCTCCAGCCGTAATTGTGAATGACGATGCTGACGTGATCCGGGTTGTCCAAGGCTGCGGCGCTGCGCTGGAAGATTTCATCGTCGAAATTCCACTGCGGCGAAGCGAGTTGCCAGATGAGTTTGGCGAAATCGCGCGTGTATTTCTCGTAGCCGGCGCGGCCGCGATCCGTGGCGAAGTAATACTGATACCACCATTGAAGCTCCGCCTCCGGTGCCAGCGGCACCATGCCGACCTGCTGATTTCCGATGAGATAGCCGCTCACCGAGACGATCGCCTTGCAACGCTCAGGCCAGAGCGCGGCAACGACATTGGCCGTTCGGGCGCCCCAGTCGCAGCCGGCGATCGTGGCCTTTTCGATCCCCAGCGCATCCATCAGGGCGATCGTATCCGCGGCGAGCGCCGACTGCTGGCCATTGCGCATCGTCTCGTCCGACAGGAATCGCGTAGTGCCGTAGCCGCGCAGGTAGGGCACAATCACGCGGTACCCCTTTGCGGCAAGCAGAGGAGCGACGTCGGTGTAGGTGTGAATGTCATAGGGCCAGCCATGAAGCAGGATCACTGGAGCACCTTCGGCAGGCCCCAGCTCCGCATATCCGACGCTCAGTTTTTCGGCATTGACCTGTCTGAGCGAGCCGAATGATTCCGGCCTGGCTTGCGTCGCGGACGCCCTCGCCTCGACCATCCAAGTGGCTGCCGGCGCGCTCAAGCCGAGTTCGGTGGCGGCGAACGTCATTGCTGTCGCACCGACAATGCGCCGGCGGCGATGATCGACCGTGTCGGGAGCCTTACTCGCATTCATGATGAAGCCTCTATGATGACCAACAAGCGGGAACAACTAGACCGGCCGCTGCATCGGCCGACAGGAAATATTGCGCTTATTTCGACGGTGACTGCGGCGAATCCAGTATTGCAACCACTCGGCCAGGGGGCAGTGCGGCGAGCTCTGACTGAACGTCGGTAAGGTCCAGCGTTTCCTCGATTTCCCTCCGGAGAAATTCGAGACGTAGGCCATCCCCGCGCTTGGAAGCGGCTGGATGTAGCATCCGCAGGAACGGCAGCATGAGAATGACTCCTGATCTTCTGTTTGGGCGAGAGGATATGTTGCATCTGATCTTATGCTCGAAGTCGCCCTCGGCTTCAGACGAGGCCCTCACGATCCATTGCGATGCGCACGGCCGGTCGGGCAGCCATTCGGACGCGAAGGGCTTGCAAAGGCGCGGGAACAGGGACGTGGAAGCGGGCCGCCCAAAGCAGCATCACGAAAAGATAAAAATCCGCGACGCTGGGTTTGTCGCCGAACAGATAGTCGGTCTCGAGCCCGTCAGCGAAGAACTCGAGTTGGCTCGTAATCGTCGCGCTCGCCTTGGCCTTTTCGGCATCGCTGCTTTGGTGCCACATCGGCTTGAAGCTTCGGTGTATTTCAGTTGAGACGTAGGTCAGCGCTTCGAGAAGGCGGGTACGGCCCAACGGCCCCGCCACTCCCAGTGGCGGGTATTGCGACGCAATCCAGTCGAGGACGGCGATATTTTCCGTCAGCGTTTCGCCGCTATCCAGCACGAGGGCTGGAACGTAGCCCTTGCGCGTGACGGTAGTGAAATCATCCCCGGAGCCTGTCCGTTTGGTCTTGAGGTTCACACTTTCGCGCTCGAAGGGAACACCGGCCTCTTCCAGAGCGATGTGGTCCGCCAGGCTGCAGGCGAGAGGGCTGTAGTAGAGTTTCACCGCTTTTCCCTTTTCTAAACCCGATTGAATCCCGCAATTGGTCGTCGCCCGGCGGAAAACCTGCCCCGCGCCACGCGAGACAACCGCTCCAGAAACTCGCACTTGGCGGAGACGACGACTACGACACCGACAGCCAGGCGTGCCTATGCCGAGGTATGGTCGGGCTGAAGTTCGGGATCGCCGTGCGCAATGCCGGGGCGTATGCCAGCTCAGTGGCCAACGTTTATCTGGAGGAATCCAGAACCTTCCATGATGGCATCATCGCCAGCCCTGCCAGTCCTTCGCTCAGGAAATCCTAAACGAAAGTATTGGACGCACGTGCCGTTGGCACGATGGCTCACACCCGGCCACGGCCGGCATATTTCACGCGACGTGAGCAGACTGGAAAGGCGAAAGCCGTGGCCTGCTTTTGCTCGATTGCCACCAACGCGATGACGCAGCTTCCAACAATAGGAGTCGCCATCATGGCCGACCTTTCCGAAACCCCCACAGCCGAGCACACATTGCGCGTCGAAGCGCCCGCCGCGATCGAGGTCGACGTCTCCTCGCTGACGCCGGGAACGTCGCTGATCGTCGACTGGCACGGCAAGCCGGTGGTCGTGCGCAACCGCACCGAAAAAGAGAGGAAGGACGGCCAGGCAGTCAGTCTCGCCGAGCTCAAGGATCCAATTGCCCGCAACGCCAACCTGCCGGCCGATGCGCCGGCAACCGACGCCAATCGAACTATGCCGGGCAAGGAAGCCTGGGTGGTGATGATCCAGGTCTGCACCCATCTCGGCTGCATCCCGCATGGTCAGGAAGGCGATTTCGACGGCTGGTTCTGCCCCTGCCATGGTTCGCAATACGACACCGCCGGCCGCGTCCGGAAGGGGCCGGCGCCGGAGAACATGGCGGTGCCGGTGTTCCAGTTCATTTCCGACACCAAGATCCGTATCGGCTGAGGCAGGGGGCATTTCGATGAGCGGCGACAAACACTCGACCTATACGCCCAAAACCAGAATCGAACGTTGGTTCGATGCCCGCCTGCCGCTGCCGCGGCTGGTCTATGACAGCTTCATCGTCTATCCGGTGCCGCGCAACCTGAACTACGCCTATACGTTCGGCGGTATTCTCACGATCATGCTGGTTTCATAGATCCTGACCGGCATCGTGCTGGCGATGCATTACGCCCCTGATACGGGGCTGGCCTTCAACTCGGTCGAGCAGATCATGCGCGACGTGAATTCGGGCTGGCTGCTGCGCTACCTCCATTCCAACGGCGCGTCGTTCTTCTTCATTGCCGTCTACCTCCACATCTGCCGCGGGCTCTACTATGGTTCGTACAAGGCGCCGCGTGAGCTGCTGTGGGTGCTCGGTTGCACCAACCTCCTGCTGATGATGGCGACGGCCTTCATGGGCTACGTGCTGCCTTGGGGACAGATGTCGTTCTGGGGCGCTACTGTCATCACCAACTTCTTCACCGCCGTCCCACTGATCGGCGACTGGCTCCAGCAGCTTTTGCTCGGCGGGTTCGCGGTCGACAATCCGACGCTGAACCGCTTCTTTGCGCTGCATTACCTGCTGCCATTTGTGCTTGCGGGCGTGGTGACCTTGCATATCTGGGCGCTTCACGTCGTCGGCCAGAACAATCCGACCGGCATCGAGGTCAAATCGAAAACTGATGTCGTGGACTTCACGCCCTATGCCACCGTCAAAGATGCCTTCGGCATCCTCGTGTTCCTGTTCTTCTTCGCCTATTTCGTTTTCTACCTGCCGAACTACCTCGGCCATCCCGACAATAGCAGCATCGCCAATCCGCTGAAGACGCCGGCCCACATCGTCCCGGAATGGTACTTCCTGCCGTTTTACGCGATCCTGCGGGCCATCACCTTCAATATCGGGCCCATCGATTCCAAGCTCGGCGGCGTGCTCGCGATGTTCGGCTCGATCGCGGTGCTGTTCCTGGTGCCGTGGCTCGACACCTCGAAGGTGCGCTCGGCGGTCTATCGGCCCTGGTACAGGGTGCTCTTCTGGCTGTTCGTTGCCAATGCCCTCTTTCTCGGCTGGCTCGGCTCCCGGCCGGCGGAAGGCGCATACGTCGTCATGTCCCAACTGGCGACGCTTTACTATTTTGCGTTCTTCATTATCGCCATGCCGGTGCTCGGGCTGATCGAAAAGCCGCGACGGCTGCCGAATTCGATCACCGAAGCAGTTCTTGAAAAAGACAAGGCCAGCGGCAGAGGCCCGATCGCCGGGCCGGAGACCAAACATTGAACTTGGCATCGCGGGGATCGTTCATGAGCTGGTGGAACTCTCCTCTGGTCTACATCGTGTTGCTCGGCCTCGCCGGGATCGTCGTTTGGTCCCTCATCCCCAGACGCTTCGCCAATGCGAAGCTGGTCGTCCAACTCGGCTTTTTCCTCGCCATGTCGGCCATGGTTCTCGACCTGCGCGTCGTGCCATACGAGACCGCAGGGGACAACGAGACAACCGGAGGAGCGATCCTCATCGGCTCGGTCAAGCTGCTCTGGTGGGTTCACCTTGCCTGGGCGCTAATCGGATTTGTCCGTATCTATCTCGTCTTCGAGCGAAAGCCGCGCGAGGCACGTCTCCTGCAGGACGTCGTGGTCGGTGTCGTCTACGCTGGAATGTTCCTGTCGATCCTGGCGTTTGTCTTTGCAGTGCCGGTCGGAACGCTCATTGCCACGTCGGGCGTGTTTGCCGTCATCCTGGGACTGGCGCTCCAGAATACGCTTGGTGACGTATTTTCGGCGATCGCGCTTAACCTCGGCCGCCCTTACGTGCTTGGAAACTGGATCATTCTAGGCGACGGAACCGAAGGCCGCGTTGTCGAGACCAACTGGCGGTCGACCCAACTTCTGACCCCGACCCACAATGTCGTGGCGCTGCCAAACAGCCTTCTCGCCAAGATCGGGGTAACAAATCTAAGCGGTCCGGACGAGAGCCATGGACTTGCCGTAACCGTCAAGGTGGCGCCAACGAAGACGCCGGCGATCATCGTAGAGCTCATGCGCACTGTCTTGCTGAGCTGCAATTCAATCCTCCAGGAGCCTTCGCCTTCGGTCACCATCAGAAGCCTGGATGCCGCAGCTATCGAGATCGAGTTGTTTTTTCGCGTCGCAAGTATCGACCAGCGAAGTGCCGCTCGGAACGAAATCTTCGATCTCATTTATCGCCATTCAAAGTCGACCGGCATGCTGCTGGCGGAGCCATTTTCGGGCTCGATTGCCATGACCAACCGGCCGGGCCACGAGATGGCGGCCTCCCATGGCTTCACCCCGATCGAACTCATCAATTCCATACCGGTATTCTCGGCGCTAACGGATACCGAGCAGGAGTCGCTCGCCAAAGCGGCCTCGGTTCGCACCTACCATAAGGGCGAAATCATCGCACGACAGGGAGAGATGCTGCCGTCGCTTATGATCGTACGGACGGGAGTCATCGTCCGGCAAATTGGCGAGGGCGATGATCAACTGCAGGAGATCGGCCGGCTTGCACCTGGCGATTTCTTCGGCGAGACCGGCTTGCTCGCCGGCATTGGCGAGATGTCAAGTTTGCGGGCAATGACCCCCATCACGGTTTACGAGATAGACCAGGAAAACTTTGCGCCGCTGCTGCACGACAGGCCCGAAATGGCCGAAGATCTTGCCGCGATCCTGTCGATGAGGGTGTCGGCTCTTAATGAAAGCGGCATCGCCGGACAGCACCACGCGGGCTCCAAATTCGCGCTCCTCAAAGCCATTCAGACAGTCTTTCGCGCCGCTCCGTTCAAGCGCGTTCGAGCACCTGGCTGATAAGGCATGCAGAAGGACAGAGATCCATGACCATCCGCCAAAGCGATATCACAGGCATCGATACACTCATCCAGCTGGCTATCCGTGATTTTGCGGACGGACTGAAGATAAGGCGCGTATTGCCGTCCTCGAATCGCCTGATGATCGGGCCCTTCATCCTGTTCGACCATTTCGGCCCCGCTATGTTCGACGCAGGTCACGGTTTCGATATGGGACCGCATCCGCATATCGGCGTTGCGGCCGTGACCTACCTGATCGATGGCGAGATCGTCCATCGCGACAATTTGGGTAAAGTGCAGACCATCCGTCCTGGCGAGGCCAACTGGATGACGGCCGGGTCGGGCATCGTTCATTCCGAGCGCACGCCACCGGACGTTCTCCGACATGGTCTATGCCGAAATTGTGCTCACGAGCGGTGCGCGCTACCAGGTGAAACCCGAACACCGTGAGCGTGCGATCTACATCGTCGCCGGTGAGGTTGGAATTGTCGGCCAGCTCGGTACGTTTCATGAGCCGAATTAGTAGCTCTGGCGCGCGGCGTTGAGATTGTGCTCCAGGCGCCTGCCTTCCATGCGGCGAGACTGATGCTGATAGGAGGTGAGCCCCTGGCCGAGCCACGTCATATCTATTGTAACTTCGTCTCCTCTTCAGCCGAACGGATCGAGCAGGCAAAGGCGGATTGGCGCGAACGCCGCTTCCCCGGCGTGCCGGGAGAGCACGAGCTCATGCCTCTGCCGGATGGCAGCATGTGAGGGATAAGGCAGCGGATGGTGACCTCAGCGCCGCGACAGCTTGACGCCGGGTGGCGCAGGCAGACCACTACGACATCAAGTAGAGATCGTTCATCGTTTCCTCATCGAGCAAACCGTCGAACCAGACGTCGAAGATTGTCTCGAGGAGGAACTCGTCGTTGCTTGCTTCGGAAAACAGCGTCAGGGACGCGTGCAACTTCTTCGCATCAACGTCACCGAAGACAGCGCGAGCGCTTAGGCCGGAGAGCCGCTGCAGGGTGCCAACGCATTCCCGATAACGGCCTCCAAGGATCGGAAATGACAGATAGGCGCTGGCTTCGTCGAGCGATGTGATTGCATATGGCTCAGGCGCAGTACCGCTTCGCCTGGTGGCCAACCTTGGGAAGATGAACTCCATATAGGGAGTGCACATCATCCCTCGACGTAGAATGGCCAGCGCGTCGTCGTAGACCGGATCCTGTGCGCTGACGAACCTCTGCAAATCATACTCGTCAGGCATTTGGATAGATCCTTGGGAAACCCTCAACATTGGTGCCCTGACTAGCCGTCGACGACATCTGCATAGTCCGGGTGCTTGGCGAAAAAGCGGCTCATGAAGGGACATTTCAAGATCGCTTTACGGCCGGTTTTGCGGAGCAGTTCGAAGGTCCCTTGGGCCAATCGCGACGCGATCCCTTGTCCGGAAAATTCCGACGGGACTTCGGTGTGTATCAGCGCGACCTGCCCGCCCTCGAGCCGATAGTAGGCCGCCGCAAACATATCGCCGGCGATCGGCAACTCGAAACGGTGCTGTTGGACGTTTTCAACGACTTGTGCATCCATCTCTATCTCTCGATTGTATGTCACGTCTGTCACCGGGGGGAGATTGGCCGGCCGCTATCGCACCGCAGGCAACCGCAGAGTGACGGTCGTGCCTGCCCCGAGCGTGCTCTGAAGGTCGATGCTTCCGCCTGACTGCTCGACAAAGCGCTTCACCATCGGCAAACCGACGCCGCCGAGGCCTTCGCTTTTGGTGGTGAAGAACGGATCGAAGGCGCAGACCATTGTCTCGCTGGTCATCCCGATACCGTTATCCGCGACACGGATATCTACCTGACCGGCGGTAGAGCTTTCAGAGGCCAAGCCGGCATCGATCGAGATGAAACCGCCGTCAGGCATTGCATCGCGCGCGTTGAACAGAAGGTTCAGAACCGCATTTTGCAACCCAAAGCGATCGCATCTCACCAAAGGCAGGTCGGACCCAACCCGAAGCTCAAGACCGAAATTGGCATCCAAGGCGCTCCGCACGAGGGTTTCGATCTCAGCCAGGCAAGCATCTACGTTTGTGTATTCGATTTCCGCGTGGCTCTCTCGAGCCAGGCTGATGGTTTGCCGGACAAGGTCCCCAGCCCGTTCCAAAGCCGTTTTGGCGCCGGCAATTACAGGCCCAAGCGCCGGAGTCGCTTGGATGCTCGGATCGCGGGCCAGGTGGTTCAACGCCGACGAGGCGACCTGAATGAGATTGCCGAGGTCATGGACGATGCCGGCCGTCGACATTTGCACGGACATACCACTTCCAAGACCATCGGGCGGGCCGTCGAAGACATCTTCTTTTATGTCCGGACGAAACATTTCATAACCCCGTTGGCTCAGTCGACACCCATTTGCTTCAATACGCTATAATTTACGGCATTTATTGTCAATTATATCTAAGACGCCTCCGATACATACTTCTGTATATCCAAACGATAGACCAAGCTCTATTGATAGCCGATCCCGCTGATGTAGTTGGCAAGCAGCCGTTCCTGCAGTTCCTCTTGTTTGAAAAGCGCCTTCATCGCATCACGGATATCGAGGACGCCTAGCGGTTTCGAGTCAGCCCCTAGCACCGGCACATTCTGAAGGCCTTGCGCGGCCATGGTCTGCCAGACTGAATGAAGGTCGTCATCGGGACCACAGGACACGATGGACGTGCTCATCAATGCCGCAATCGGCGCTTCTGTTGGCCCTGAATTCGCCAGATGGCGGACAAGGTCGGACTTGCTCAGCACGCCTGCCGCCTCCCCACTGCCGTGGCACACCACGACCAGGCCTATTGCGGGCCCGGAAAGTGAGAGTGCTGCACTGCGGAGTGGAGCGTCGACATCAATCACCATGAGACGGGCCGATATTACTGGATGCAGACTGTCAATGCGCATGACGCCCTCCTGAGAGCGCCTCGCGGCCGCGGCCGGGAGGCTGAGATCGGTTCCAGTGTTGGTCGCCGAGCTCGGCGCCTTCGCCTGGCCGGTCAGAATGGCGCGCAAACAAGCGCCATTCTGACCCGTTCCAAAGATTAGCTCAGTGCTGCTTTGCTCAGGCCAAACTTCGCATCCCCCGAGCCCGGGACGGGTTTGAAGCCGATGTTCAGACGGTTCCAAGAATTGACCGCCATGACAACGAAGGTCAGATCGGAAATTTCCTTCTCGGAAAGCTGTGACCTGACCCGATCGTAGATCTCGTCGGGGACACCCTGCTCGGGCAGCTTGGTCAAGACTTCCGTCCATGCCAGGGCTGCACGCTCGCGAGGAACGAACAAGGTCGAATCCCGCCAGGCTGCCAGGTGGTAAAGGCGCAGTTCGCGCTCGCCATGAATCTTCGCCTGTTTGACGTGCATATCAAGGCAGAAGGTGCACCCGTTCACCTGCGCGGCTCGGACTGCAACAAGGTCGCGGATCGGTTCTTCGATCGACCCCTCTCGCGTCGCACCAAGAAATTCAATAAATTTCTTCAGAAGTTCCGGCGACTGCTCGGCATAACTCGCGCGTTGGGCGACGGCTTTTCCTTTCGGAGCGACCGGTGACGCTGCAATATTCATTACTTATCTCCTTGAGGTGTTTGCAATCCATTGCAGCGTAAGGATGACCGGTGAGACGAACTGTTGCTATCGTGCCGATGATATGTATTGCCACTCGATTGGGTTGGGGCGCCTAAACCGAAGTATAGGAGGTGGAAATTGGCACCTGACCGCTGCCCTCGGCAATTCGCTTTGGCGCAGGCATGCGACGGGCGCACAGCGTTTGGGTCACTTGAAGGGCGAGGCTGAACCGACCGGTGTCGATAGAACCTGGATCGAAACTGCGTTCACTCTTCGAAGGGAGCGTTCATCACAAGATCAACTGCCGAAGTCGCCTTGTAGCCTGAAACAAAGCGCTCGCCGAAGTCCCGGGCAAAGTTGTCGTAGGTGGTTTCCGGCCTGACCTCGGCGATATGGCAAAAGCATCGCGTCATCCGTCGCTTCATTTGGAGGCGTGGAAACTCACCGATGATCTTTGCAATCTCGGCTGACGAAATGAGGCTGTATTGCAAGCCGACGACATCGAGACAGATGCCGGCTGTGCAAAGCGCCACCTCAGCCTCCTTGTAGAGGCCGATTGACGGCGTCGAGTTGAGGGCGACGCTGTCCCAGATCAATTGGGCGCGCCGCTCGTCGAAGCCGCCCTCCCGAACGAAGGTGCGGGCAAGATCGGCGCCTTCCACTTCGAAACGGCGCGGCCCGGCGAAGTCCTCATTGAGCGTGACGTCATGCAACAGGGTTGCAACGGCAACAACCTCCGCGTCGTGCTGGATATTCTGAATCTGTCCGATCCGGGCCGCGAAAAGCCAGGATCGGACCACGTGGTTGAACAGGTAGGGTTCACATCGCTGGCGGGCATGTTCGATCGCTCGGCCAACAAGCGGAGTATCGGGGACCAAAATCCCCGCAAGTGTGCGGATGGCGATCGAATTCATGTCACTGACCGTCCCTTCGCGTACGCCCCGATGGTCCCGGGGGCTACGATTTCATTTCGCGTTCGTCGTAAGTTCCGTCTCGCTGGTGTCGACGACGAAAATAGCAAGCAGACGAGCGCCTTCCGTCTTGCTGGCGTTTTCGCTGACGGCATGACGGTCGCCAGGGAATTCCGAGAAACTCTCGCCGGCGCGATAAGTCTTCACCGGCCCGTCGTTGACCTGGCTTCGGATCGCCCCCTCCAGGACCGTGGCATAGATGAACGCGGATTTGGGATGGGTATGAGCCGGCGACGTACCCCCAGGCGCGTACTCGACGAGCACGGCTTTCATGCTCTTGCCGGGCACGTTTGGAAGAGCCTGGTCGTAGACAAGCTTTACGTTGGCGGCGTCATTGGCCATTGCTGCGGTGACGGAAGCGGAGGTGAGCGCGGCGCAGAGAAGTGTTTTGATCATGTCTGGTCTCCTTGTTGTGCGAATGGCGGGCCTATCCGATGATTACTTACTTCGGTGGTGTGTATCGGCTGAGCCAATCATCGAAACGCACGGCGCCGATGCGCGCGTTCTCGCCGGGCACCAGCGTTCGATCGTCGATTGCCACTTGGCCGTAGTAGAGCGCGCCGGGATCCGGGACGACTTTGCGCGGGTCGTTGGTGGCCTTCAGGAAGCGCTCGACAAGTTCGCTCATGCGGACACGCTCCGGGCCGGCAATTTCGATCATGCCGTTCAACGGCGCGGCAAGCGCGACGTCCGCCATCGCATCGGCAACATTATCAGCCGCCATGGGTTGGAAGTAGGCCGGCGACATATGAATGGTATCCCCGACGGCGCCCGTGTTTGCGATGGCGGCGGTGAATTCGAAGAATTGAGTGGCGTGAACGATGGTGTAGGGAATTCCGGACTCCCTGATCAGCTTTTCCTGAAGCAACTTGCCGCGGAAATAGCCCATGCCCTGCAGCCGGTCGGTACCGACGACCGACAGCGCCACGTGATGACGGACGCCGGCGGCCGTTTCGGCGGCAAAAAGATTACGCCCGGATGCCTCGAAGAACTCCAGGGCAGCCTTTTCCTCGAACGACGGCGAGTTCGCGAGGTCGACGACGACCTGCGCACCGGCAAGCGCGGCCGCCAGACCCTCTCCCGTAACGGTGTTGACGCCCGAATTCGGCGACGCCGCAAGCACGTCGTGTCCTTTGTTTCGCAGTCTCTCCACGGTCTTTGAACCGATCAGCCCGGTTCCGCCGATGACGACGATCTTCATGTCTGGTCTCCTGGTGTTGCGTGTCTATTTTTCGTTGCTCGATCGGATGCTGGGCGTTTCCGGCCTGCTACTGACTGACCGATGCAGCAGCATCCTCGATGAGTGACGTGACCTCGTCGGGATGCGAAACCATGAGCGCATGGGACGCACCCTCGATGACGACGGTCTTTACCGCATGCGCACGCTTGGCCATGAAGCTCATGACGGCTGCCGGGATGTTCCGGTCATCCGAGCCGTAGATCATGTAGGACGGCAGCGTCTTCCATGAGGCGACGCCCGAGGCTTCAGCCAGAGCCGCCTGCGCAACAGGGCGTTGAGTGGCAGCCATCAGCAAAGTCTGCTCTTGCGGAACGTCGGCGGCGAACTGGGCGCGGAACTTGGCCGGCTCGATGAAGAGGTCTTGTCCGCCGTCCGGCAACGCGACTGGAGCAAGCGCGCTCCCCAAGGTGCTGCCGGGAAACATGCTGGACAACGTAAGGCTCGATTCGCCGGTATCCGGCGCGAAACCTGCCACGTAGACCAATGCCTTCACATTGGGATTGCCATTGGCGGCCTCGGTGATGACAGGCCCGCCGTAGGAATGCCCCACCAGCACGACCGGCCCGGAAACCGACCGGACGATGGCTGAGACTGCTTTCGCATCGCTGGCAACGCCGCGGAGCGGATTAGCTGCGGCTATCGCTACATAACCGTCTTTGCTGAGCTTGGTGATGACTGCATCCCAGCTCGACGATTCCGCGAAGGCGCCGTGCACCAGTACGATCGTCGGCTTGGGCTGAGAATTCGCGGCCTGCGCCATCCCGCCGCCCGACGCGGCAAGCGCTGCGGTGAGGGCCAGGACTCGAGTTATGTTTCGCATTTGCTTTCTCCCGTGTGGCCTGTGGTGACCAATGCTCAGGAGAATGCGCCGACGCGGCCCGCCAACCTATTGTGCGGAAGGGTCTGTCATACAATGCCAAGGTGCAGGGTAGGTCACCAGGGAGATCAGGTGCCCTGCAGCATGATTGAGGTATCTATGCGGGGTGTGCATTGGCGGCGGTCGCCGGAACAGACACTGAGGGCGCGCGGCCAGAGAGTTGTGTTTGCAAGACGCCGCTGCCGCCGTGGCGAGAGCCTGGCGCGGTCGATCCGTTGAGCGCTGGTGAGCCGGCCGGATCGAACACGGCGGCAAAGCCTCCTCTCGTCAACGACATAGTTCCTGGCCTTCGGCCCGCATCGCCAAATGCCTTGGTATGGGTCAAACAGCCGGACCGGCGTTATTCGCCAGTCTATTGGCGCGACATCGCAGTCGTGGCTCAGAGCACTGCCATCCCGCCGTCGACCCGCAGATTGATGCCCGTGACGAAACTGCTCGCGTCCGAGGCAAGGAACAGGGCGGCTTTTGCCAGCTCTTCCGGCTGCCCCATCCGGCCCAGGGGTATTGCCTCCGCCATCGCCTTTTCAAACAGCCCGCGCTGCTCAAACGGTATGCCTAGCTTATCGAGAATAGCCGTATCCACCGGACCTGGGCTGAGCACGTTGACCCGGATGCCGCGAGACTTCAGTTCGATCGCCCAAGCGCGCGCAAAGGCATTTATGGCCGCCTTCGAGCCCGCGTAAACAGCATGACCGTCCAGAACCTTCTCGCTGGCCAGCGAGCCTGTGAGGATGATTGCGCCGCCATTCCGCATGATCGGAATCAGCTTCTGGACGCGAAGAAGACGCCTCGCGTATTGACGGCAAATTGCGCATCATATTCTGCCTCGGAGACGTCGGCCGAGTGCGTGATGGTGTTTATGCCGGCGTTCGCCATATAGATGTCGAGCGCCCCGAACCTCTGGCGGATCTGTTGCGCTACCTCGTCATGGTGCGACACGTCGGCCACATTTCCCTGAATGCCCAGCGCGCCTGCCCCGATCTGTGCGACCGCTTCCTCGACCGCCTGCCGCCGGCGGCCGGTAATGACGACTTGCGCGCCCTCGGCCGCAAAGACTTTTGCAGCCGATAGTCCGATCCCGCTGTTTCCGCCGGTGACCACCCCGAGAGTACGCCCATGTCGTTCCTGCCTTCGAAAAATAGTGCCGGTGCTGCTGCGATAGTCGCAACTGCTGGCCAAGAAAATTTCACGCCGAATTGAGACCGCCAAAATGAGCGGCAATCGCAAACGGCTACCGATTGATAAACTCCGGGCGCTTAGCCAGTTTGACGTCTTGCAGAGCGCTTTGGCCTTCAAGGCAGAACAAGCGCGCGGCGGCGACCCCCGACAGCGCGACGTAGTGTCGAACGCCGGCGATCGCCTCCGCGCTGCACAGGCGCAGTTGCCCGAGCGGCAGCCGTGGCGCAGCATATGTTTCGCGCCTCTGCCAGCGCTCCAGCTCGATGGCGCAGTGGTTCGGTTCCACAATCCGGGACATGAGCCGACAGAACCAGCATTCAGGCCACCGCTCGGCTATGCGAGCGCACAAGGTTTGACCTGGCGCGCCACCCGAAATGCGGTTCAGGGCGCGCGAAATATTGCCAAAGGTGGTCATCGGCGGCTCCAAGGAATTGCGGACAACATGCGGTCGTGACTGAGGGCGTGCTATCCTTTGATGAAGGCGAGCAGATCAGCATTGACCTGATCCTGGTGTGTGGCCGTGATCCCGTGGGGCGCGCCGGGGTAATAGATATCCTTTGCGCCTTTGATCAATCGGGCCGACTTGACTGCCGAGTCCTTGACGGGGACGATCTGATCGTCTTCGCCATGCAGGACGAGGGTTGGTACGTCGAACTTCTTGAGGTCCTCGGTAAAATCGGTCTCGGAGAACGCCTTGACGCTTTCGTACGCGTTCACGAGACCCGCCTGCATGCTCCAGAGCCAGAACTGATCCAGAGTCCCCTGGGAAACCTTGGCGTCCGGCCTGTTCGCGCCATAAAACAACGGTGCGAGGTCCCGGTAGTACTGCGAACGATCCTTGACGAGGCCAGCCCTTATGCCGTCGAATACCTCGATTGGCAGACCTTCCGGATTGGCCGGCGTTTTCACCATGATCGGCGGAACAGCGGCGATAAGAACAGCCTTGGCCACCCGCTTCGTCCCGTGCCGTCCGATATAGCGAGCAACCTCGCCTCCTCCGGTGGAATGGCCGACCAGCGTGGCGTCCCGGAGATCCAGCGCCTCGATCACGGCTGCAAGATCGTCCGCATAGCCGTTCATGTCGTTGCCGGACGTGGCCTGGCTCGATCGGCCATGGCCGCGCCGGTCATGCGCAACGACGCGAAAGCCGTTATGGGCAAGAAAGAGCATCTGGCCGTCCCAGGCGTCGGAATTCAGCGGCCAGCCGTGCGAGAACGTGACGACAGGACCCTTGCCCCAATCCTTGTAGTAGATTTCGGTGCCATCCTTGGTCGTGATGGTGCTCATCGTCTTGGTTCCTTTGATTGAGGGGGAAGAGGGAAGGTTTTGTTTTCGGCTCGTTGCCGAAGCAGCGCGGGGCAGTCCGGCGGCAACCGTAGAGATCAGGCCTGCCAACAAGACATCGCGGCGAGATCCGCCGACGGAGAAAAGTCCGTCTTTGTTCATCATGTCCATCCATGTGCTTTGAACATCCTGCTCACCATCACGACCGTCGAGTCGGCCTGTGCGGTCGCGTTCGGGGAGGAGCGAGCGAGGAGCGGTAGAAACGCGACGGTCGTGATGGCTTGCGAGGAACAGGATGCACCGATCCGGGCCGCGAACCTACTCTACGGAAGCATCTGTCATACGATGCCAAAGTGCAGGGCAGGCACGCCGAAGATAGGGCCGGGCTAAGGCAAGCTCTTATAGACACACGTCAATTTAGGCTTGGGTAGCGGCGCGGGGACCGACGCGGCACGGCCGGCGTCAGTTGCTGTTGCATGAAATGTTGCGAGTTTGTCGGTCAGACTGGCGCTGCCAAAGAGCGCCGCTCAGTGGTAACCGATGTTTGGCGCGGGCCTTGCCGCGAAACACCCAACAGGACCACCGATGTACATCAGGATCACCCGCAGCAGCACGAGCGTACCAACAGGCAGGAAGGCCTGGGCGCGCTGAGAAAGCACCTGAAATGGCCGGGCGGGCCGGGCGATCCTATTGGATGGGCATGGATCGGCTTGTGCCAAATTCTAGACCTCGCGCATCGGCGCGGGCAGCGTTTCCCACGCCCGGATCAGCTCACCGATGGAAGCGGCTTCCATCTTGCGCATGACATTGCCGCGGTGAAGCTTGACCGTCACTTCACTGATGCCGAGGTCGAAGGCGATCTGCTTGTTGAGGCGTCCGCGCGCCACTTCACGCAGGACCTCGCGCTCGCGCGGCGTCAGCGTCTCGACGCGCTCGATATTGCGCTTGACGATCACGGCATCCGCCCGCCGTTTGGCATCCACCGCAATGCCGGCGATCACAGCGTCAAGCAGCGTCTGATCCCGCACCGGTTTGGTGAGAAAGTCCACGGCGCCGGCCTTCATCGCCTGGACAGTCATCGGGATGTCGCCATGCCCGGTCAGGAAGATGATGGGTTTGGGGTTGCCGTTTTTCGCAAGATGGTGCTGCAGATCGAGACCGCTCGTGCCCGGCATGCGCACGTCGAGGATCAAGCAGCCGGGGCTCTCCAACACGTCGGCGTCAAGCAATTCACGGGTTGAGGTAAAGCACACCGGCAGGAAACCCGCCGACAGGATCAATTCAGACAGCGCCTCCCGAACAGAGGCATCATCATCGACAATAATGACCAGCGGCTGCTCGGCTTCAGCCCTTCGCTGCTGTGATGATGGCGTCGATCTCGGTAAGGGCAATTGGTCAACTCTCATGTTTAGCCTCCGTTTCTGGGTTGCGTAAAGCGTCGCCGATCGCCGCAAGCAGTGCCTGGCCATCGAACGGCTTGCGGAAAAGCCCGCCAATGCCCTTGGCGCGGTGCTGATCCACTATCTCGTGGCGGCCCGTGATCAGGAACACAGGCAGGTCCGGACGCGCCTTCTTGACCAAGTCACGAAGTTCAAAGCCGTCCATGCCGGGCATCCCGATGTCGGTGATAAGCATGTCCAATCCAGACAGGCCGCTGACCAGCAACGCCCCCGCCGACGAGAAGCTGCGGGCCACATACCCGGCGGACTCCAGAAGGTCCTCCAGCGACTCGAGCAGTCTTGGGTCATCGTCGACAATCGCCACGACAGGCCTCCGCTTGCTCACCCTCAGTTACCCCCTGCCCGGCGCGAGTGCGTGATCGGTATTCCCAATCGCTCGGCGATGCGCACTGGGTCGGCGAGCGACGCCGCGACCATCTTCTGCATGACGTTCCTTCTATGAATTTCCAGCGTAACTTCGCTGATCCCCAGTTCAGCGGCGGCCTGCTTGTTGAGCAAGCCGCTGACCACCAGCGGTAGCACCTCACGTTCGCGCGGCGTCAGCTCGAGATAACGTTGCTTCAACACACCCAGCTCGGCGCGCTCCGATCGCTGTACCCGATCCTGGGCAATCGCCGCATGGATTGCGGCCATGAGGTCTGCATCGCTGAAGGGCTTGGTCAGGAAATCCACGGCGCCGTGCTTGATCGCACGCACCGAGGACGGGATATCGCCATGTCCCGTCAGGAAAACGATCGGCGGATGATCGCCCTCGGCAATCTGCCGCTGCAGATCGAGGCCGTTAATATCCGGCAACTCGATATCGAGGATGAGGCAGGCAGGGACGTCCGGCTTGTCAGCGCGGATATAATCGCCCGCCGATCCGAACGCTACGGCACGCATGCCATGTGCGGCCAGCAGCTCACTGAGCGCCTCCCGGATGCGTTCATCGTCATCTACGATGAAGACAATTTGGCCGTCCGTCGTCATCACGCCGCTTTCGCTTCAATCGGCAACGTGAAGATAAACGTCGCTCCACGTGGTTCGTTCTTCTCGACCCATAAACGCCCGCTGTGCGACTCGATGATCGAACGGCAGATCGCCAGTCCCATGCCCATCCCTTGCTCTTTCGTGGTAAAGAACGGTTCGAATATCCGGTCGGGAAACTCGACGCCCCGGCCGCGATCTCTGACTTCGGTCCGGACAACATCCCCGATATGGCGCACGCGGATGCTGATAACTCCGTCATCCGCACCAGAGTCCATCGCCTCCATGCCGTTGCGGATGAGATTGACCAGAACCTGCTGGATTTGGACGCGATCGAACGCGACTAGCGGAATGTCGCTTCCGACATCAACGCTGATGCGAACGCCCCGCCGCATCGCTTCCTCGGTCACGAGGTCGCGTGCCTCTGCGATGACACTGCTGAGCGTCGCATTGGTCCTCGTCTCGGTGGATTGCTTGAACAGCGCGCGAATGCGGCCGACGACGTCCGCCGCCGAATTGGCGTCCCGGATTATGCGCTCGGCCGTAATCTTCGCGCGTTCGACGTTCGGAGGGGCGGCGGACAGCCAACGGTGGCATGCATGGGAATTGGCGACGATCGCGGCCAGCGGCTGATTCACCTCGTGCGCGATCGAAGCGGAAAGCTCGGCGAGACTTGCAGCCTGAGTGGCTTGCGCGAGTTTGTCGGAGGCTTGTCGCAGCGCTTCCTGGGCGCGCACCTCTTCGTCGATGTCGAGGGAAACCCCGTACCATTGCACAACCGCGCCGTCTTCATCACGCCGCGGCTCGACCCTGCACTCCGCCCAGCGATAGCCATCTGTTTCGCGCCAGCGAAACCGCATCGCGGAACCGCCGCCTGTTTCGAAACAGCTCAGCAACGTGCGCAGCACCTCGGGAGCATCTTCGGGATGAACCAGTTCTTGCAGCAATTCCTCGATGCGCGGCTCTCCGAGTGTTTCGAAATTGGCGATGACGGCGCGGAAATGGTCCTGGTATCGCTTGTTGAAGTAGACCGGCCCGCCGGTCGGCATCGCGCTCCAAATGCGGACCGGCACAGCGTCGATCATCTGCTGAAGCTGCAATTCGCTCCGCCGCAGCGCCTCTTCGGCTTGCATCTGATCGTCTATGTCGTGACAGAGGCCGTACCACTGCACGATCAGGCCAGCGTGATCGCGCATCGGCTCTGCCCGGCTCGACATCCAGTGATAGACGCCATCGGCGCGGCGCAGGCGATACCTCATGGAGAAGCGCTCGCCGGTAGCAAGGCAGTGACTGAGCGTATCGCCGAATGCTGCTGCGTCGTCCGGATGGACGGTGGCCGCTATCATCGCCGCCAGCCGGCCGATGCCCTGTTTGTCCAAATCCGTTACGTCAAGGCCGAGAAAGTCGACCATTCGCTTGTTGAAAAAGGTCGGCTCGCCGTCCGGCGTCAGGCGCCAAACGTGGCTCGGAACCATGTCGACAAGCTGCGAGAGCTCCCGCTCCCGGTCGCGTAATGCCTCCTGCGCGCGCACCTCATCGTCGATGTCGATGCTGGCCGTGTACCATTGCACGATCGCCCCACTCTGGTTCCGCAGCGGCTCGGCGCGGCCCTCCCTCCAGCGGTAGACACCGTCAGCGCGACGCAGGCGATACCTTATGGGATAGGGTTCGCCGGTGGCGAGGGAGCGGCTGAGCCATTCTCTCATCCTGGGTCCATCGTCGGGATGGACGGCTGCCGCGACTACGGTCGCCAGGCGGCTCGTGCCCGGCTTGTCCCAGCCCGCGATGTCGTTGAGGCCGATATAGTCTGTCGTGCGCTTGCTGAAGAAGGTTGGTTCGCCGTTGGGCGCCATACGGGCGATGTGAGCGGGGATCATTTCGACCAGCAACGAGAGTTCTCGCTCCCGCTCCCGCAAGGTCTCCACACTTTGGCGCAAAGTGAGCACCGCCGCCTGATGCTGCCTGGAAATGGCGGCCACGACGAGCGCCGAAAATGCCGAGATGGCCAGAAAAAGCTGCAGCATGATCTGGTTGTGCTTCTGGGACTCGGGATCGCCGGCAAATTGGCTGGCGCCGGATATCGTGAATACCGCCGTGATCAGAGCGAGAACGGTCAATGCTACGGCGGCGCCTCGGAACTCAAAGCGCACCGCGGCCCAAAGAAGAGGCGGCATGATGATGTAGGCGAAGGGCAGATAGCCGCTCAAGGAAAGGGCGGCGATACCAAGAAAGATCAGCCCCAGGACGCAAGCTTCCATCCATCGCGCTGCCGAGAGCTGCGCCTTGCCGCGCCAGTTCTGGAACACGACCAGCGCCAGTGGCGCTACGATCAGGACTCCCGTCGCGTCTCCGATCCACCACAGCGGCCAAGCCGTCGCAAAGGTTTGCGATTGTATGCCAAACCACGAAAGCGCCGCACTTCCCACCGTCGCGCTTGCAACTGGCGCAACTCCAGCGGCCAGTGCGACGAATGCGAGAACGTCCCGCAACGTTTCCAGCCGAACTGGGCGCTTGCAGGTCTGGTTCACAAGCCATGCGCCGGCCACCGCTTCAAGAGCGTTGCCGGCAAAGATCAGGAAGGCCGCGGGCAGCGGAGTGTGGAACCACAAGAAGTTGCTGAACAGTTCTGCCAGACAGCCCCCCAGCACCCACCACGGCCAGCTATACCTGGAGGCGAAGACAAGCGTAGCGATGAAAAGCCCGCTCGGAGGCCAAATGGAAATCCCTGTTCCAGGTATGATTGCGAGCGACTGGGCGAAGCCGCAGCCCAGGACATAGGCCGTAATAAAAAGCCCCAGATGCAAGAATTGGGGACGGTGCGACCAGACGCGCGACAACCCGCCTCTTTCAAGATCGCTAATCAGGTTGCCGCGAATCAGGCCCGGTTCATTCGTCGCGAAAGGTCGGCCACTTCCCGGTCCGGATCGGTCCAAGTCATGCGTTAACGCGAGCGTTGCGCTGGAATCGGTCTCGCCAAGTAAGTCGGGCGCTGTCGTCATCGGGTGCCCCTGACGGACAAACAAACTCTGGAGATTGTCGGCGCTTCGTGTGGCACTTGCTCTTGATAGCTGGACTGGGCTGACGGACTCACGTCGCCACCCTAATCCCGCCACGCCCCAACCGCACCTCATGGAAATCCATGCATTGCACGGGGCGGCGGCGCCCCTTCACCGAGAGCCGAAAAAACCAAGCGCTTACTGAGCGCCGCCAGTTATTGCGCAGCTTTCGCTTCAACCGGGAGGGTGAAGATGAATGTCGCCCCACGCGGCACGCTATTCTCCGCCCAAAGGCGTCCGCCGTGAGACTCGATGATCGAACGGGAGATCGCGAGCCCCATGCCCATTCCGTTCCCTTTCGTTGTAAAGAACGGCTCGAATATCTTGTTAGGACGTTCGATACCCGGGCCTCGGTCGCGGACCTCGGTCTGGATCGTGTCCTCTATCCGGCGCACGCGCATTCCGAGAACCTTGTCGCCCGCCGTGGTGTCCATCGCCTCCATGCCGTTGCGAATGAGATTGACCAGGACCTGCTGGATCTGGACGCGATCGAACGCAACCAGCGGAAGGTTGCTTTCGACGTCGATGTCCATCCGAACGCGACGCCGCATGGCTTCCTCGGCCATAAGGTCACGTGCTTCGGCAACGACGCTGGGGATCGGTGTGCTGGTTCTCATTTCAAGCGAAGGTCTGAACAAGGCACGGATGCGGCTGACGACATCCGCCGCCGAGTTGGCATCGCGGATGATACGCTCGGCCGTGATCTTCGCGCGCTCGACGTTCGGGGGCTCGGCGGACAGCCAACGGTGGCATGCGTTGGAGTTGGCGACGATGGCGGCCAGCGGCTGGTTCACCTCATGAGCGATGGATGCGGAGAGTTCGGCAAGGCTCGCCGCCTGGCTCGCACGCGCAAGTCTCTCTTGTGCCAGCCGAAGCTCCTCTTGTGTCCGCATCTCATTTTCGATGTCGAGGCAGATAACGTTCCACTGCACGATGGCGCCTTCAGCGTTGCGCATCGGCGCGGCGCGCGTCTCGACCCAGCGATATTCACCATCGAAGCGCCGCAGACGGTGCCGTCGCGCATACGGCTCGCCTGTGGACAGACAATCGGCATATCTCTCTTTGACACCTGTCAGGTCGTCGGGATGAACACCGGCGTCGAGTGTGCCAGCCAGCCGGGACTTTCCCGCTTCGTCCAATTCCTCAAGATTGTATCCGAGGAATTCGCGGAGCTGCTGGCTGCGATATATCGGTTCGCCATCCGGCGCGGCGCAATCGATCATTGCCGGCAGCGTTTCAACTAGCTGCCAGAGAGCCCGTTCTCTCTCGCGCAGCGCCTCTTCGACGCGCAGCTGATCGTCGATGTCGTGCGTAAGGCCGTACCATTGGACGATGCGTCCACCCTGGTCCCGCAGTGGCTCCGCACGGCCCTCCATCCAACGATAAACGCCATCGGCACGGCGCAGGCGATACTTCATGAAGAATCGCTCGCCGGTGGCAAAGCAGCTGTCGAGTGCTTCCCTCAGGCTGGCTGCATCGTCGGGATGGACGACGGTGGCAATGAAGGCCGCCAGCCGGCTCGTGTCCGGCTTTTCCGCGTCCGCTATGTCCAGGCCGAGAAAATCTATCAGGCGCTTGTTGAAGAAGGTCGGCTCACCGTTGGGAGACAGCCGCCAGAGGTAGCTCGGAACCATGTTGACGAGTTGCGAGAGCTCTCGTTCCCGGTCGTGCAACGCGGCTTGCGTGGTCACCAGGTCATGGATGTCGACGCTCACGCCGTACCATTGGAGAATGCTGCCATCTTCGTCGCGCAGCGGCTCGGCGCGAGTCTCGGTCCAGCGATAGCCGCCGTCGGCCCGCCTCTGGCGATATCTCTGAACGTAAGGCACGCCCGTTGCGAATGAATGGCGGATCGCCTGCCGTGCGGTGTCGATATCGTCTGGATGGATCACGCTCAGCGACGGCGAGCCGTCCGGGGCGGTGATGTCGTGGAGCGTGGCCCCGGTTACATCGGTGAACCGTTTGTTGACGTAGGAAGGCGTCCCTTCCCGTGTCGTACTCCAGATCAAAGCGGGCACGGTGTCGATCAGCTGCTGAAGGCGCCGCTCACTTTTGCGCAACGCCGCCTGCGCGCGCACCTCATCGTCGATGTCGAGAGAAACCCCGTACCACTGCACTACCGTTCCGTCGTCATCGCGTCGCGGCTCGACCCTACACTCAGCCCAGCGATAGGTGCCGTCTTTTTCGCGCCAGCGAAACCGCATCGCGGAGCCGCCGCCAGTTTCGAAACACCTCAACAACGTGCGCTGCACCTCGGGCGCATCTTCGGGATGAATCACCTCGTGCAGCAACGTTTCGATGCCCGGCTCGCCGAGCACATCAAAGTTCGCGATAACGGAGCGGAAATGGTCCTGGTATCGCTTGTTGAAGTAGACCGGCCCGCCGGTCGGCATCACACTCCAGATGCGGACCGGCACCGCGTCGATCATGTGCTGAAGTTGCTGCTCGCTCTGCCGCAACGCCGCTTCGGTGTGCATCTGATCGTCTATGTCGTGACAGAGGCCGTACCACTGGACGATGCGGCCAGCGTCATCGCGCATCGGCTCCGCCCGGCTCGACATCCAGCGATAGACGCCATCGGCACGGCGCAGGCGATAGCGCATCGCGAAGCTCGCACCGGTAGCGAAGCAACCACGGAGTGCATCGCCGAATGCTGCCGCGTCGTCCGGATGAACGGCGGCCTGTATCATCACCGCCAGCCGGCTCATGCCCGGTCGGTCCAGATCCGCTACATCGAGGCCGAGAAAGTCGACCATGCGCCCATTGAAGAAGATCGGCTCGCCGTCGGGATCGAGCCGCCAGATGTGACTCGGGACCATGTCCACGAGCTGCGAGAGTTCCCGCTCCCGGTCACGCAATGCTGACTCGGCCCGCTTCTGGTCCTCAATGTCTATTGTCGTGCCGTACCATTGAACGATGCGCCCCTGGCTATCGCGAAATGGTCGTCCTGAGCTTCGAAACCAGCGATAGACGCCATCGGCGCGCCGCAGGCGATGCTCGGTATCATAGGGATCGCCGGTTTCGAGGCAATGCCGCCATCTGGCGGCTACAGGATCATAATCGTCGGGATGGACGGCTCGACGCCAGCCGAACTCATCGTCGTCTTCGGAAGTGTTGAGACCCTCATGCGTGTTGCCGAGGAACGCCAGGGTGTTTGGGCTGAGATAGGTGAATCTTCCGGCGGCATCGGCTGCCCACGCGTGGCCGGGCATGCTCTCGATGATTTGCAGCGCAAGCGTTGCTTCGGGGTCGATTTCGCCAAGTGAGTTGGACGCTGCTGTCATTGGCTTCTCCTGTCGGACAAAAAAGCCTGGGGACGGTCAGCGCTTGATATAGCACTTGTTTTCAATATCTGGACAGGCGAACTCACCGCCTAAATCTAGTTCCGCCATGCCTCGGCTGCATCTCATGGAAATCCATGCATTGCGCGGAGATATCGCCGCTACGGGGGGCCCTAACGATGGCCTCGCGCGAGGAGCGACGCGGATCGATGCATCAACACCTACCACTGGGAATACGAGCCGGACAGGTAAGACGCTCGGCTGCCTCTTCGTCGGCTGCAGAGTGAAGCCGGAAAAACCTCTGCATTCGTCATCCCTGTCTCGTCCGGTTAACACGGCTCATGAGATAATCTGGATGGCTCTCCCGACCAATACATCTGTTCCAAAGTATAGGGCGTGGACGCGGTTTTAGTTCTGCGGAGCGGCTTGGCGGCCGAGCAATTGTTTGGCGACAATGAGACAGAATGAGACAGGGCGCAGCGACCGCGAACAGCAGGACGAGCGCGAAGAAAGCTTCGTCGAACGAGATCGTGGCGACCTGCTTCTCAAGCGCGCGCTGCAGCAGCGGCAGGGCGGCCTTTGTCGCCGCAGTGCTGTCGACACTGTTCGCCAGAGCGTTCGCAGTTGCTTTCAAGCGCTGGTCTACGGCTGGATCTCCATTGACGAGGTGGGACGCCAGTATCGTCCGGTTGTGGACATTCTGGTGATCAATATACGTTTGCAAGAGGGCTGTGCCGGTCAGACCGCCCACCTGCTTGCCGAAGTTGAATAGCCCGATGCCAAACGGCAGCGCATTGGCGGCAAGGCCCTGCAGCGTAACCAGCGTCAGTGCCACGAACAGAAGGCCGAGGCCGAATCCTCGCAGCAGCAGAGCAAGGGTCAGGTCCGGTGATCCGCTACCGCTCGTCGAAGCGGACAGCAGCCACATCGCGCCTGCGAAGAGCAGAATGCCAAATGGCGCAAGCGTGATCGGGCGCATCCCGGTCCTTTGGATGACGAAGCCGGACAACAGAACCTGATCGGTAGTTCGTACTGAACCTCAGCACAGGTCGTATTATCAGTCAGCCGGATTCAGGCGCGCGAACGTGCCGGCGCGAACCTCCGTATTGCCGAAGACCCTGGCAGCAATGATCGCAGAGGGCGCCCTCTTGAAGCGTTCGGTTGTCTTAACGTTCACCTATTTTGACAAGCGCGCAACGCGTTCGCTGTGCGCAGTTGCGACGGTTCATGAAAAGCAACCCGCTATCTTGCCGCCGGCTAACGCGGTGCGACACGCAGCCCGGCGGCATCGAAGAGATGCATGCGCTCCGGCGGCAGAGCGAGGTTGATCGGCGGCCCTTGCGTTTCAACGCCCTGCTGCTTGAGAACGGCGATAAGTTTGCCGTCGCCGGCAATGGTGGCGTGGACAACGGTTTCCGGTCCCAACGCCTCGGCCAGCGTTACCCGCGCTTCCACCGATCCCTTGCTGCCATTCGAAAGTTGGATGTCGTGTGGCCGGATGCCAAGCGTCGCGTCGTCTCCCGGTTTCAGCGCGACCCCGTCGGCGGCGATCGAGGCCGACAGCCCGCCTGGACCTTCGACACGCACCTCGGCGCCGCTTGCCGAACGCACCTTCACCGGCAGCAGGTTCATCCGCGGCGCGCCGATGAAGCCGGCGACGAACAGGTTGGCCGGCGCGTTGTAGAGATCGAGCGGCCGGCCGACCTGTTCGATCCGCCCCGAGCGCATGACCACGATGCGGTCCGCCAGCGTCATCGCCTCGATCTGGTCATGGGTGACGTAGACCATCGTGGTTGCCAGCCGCCGGTGCAGGCCCGCCAGTTCAGCGCGCATGGTGATGCGCAGTTCGGCATCGAGGTTGGACAGCGGTTCATCGAGCAGAAAGGCGGTCGGATTGCGCACCACCGCACGGCCGATCGCCACGCGCTGCTTCTGGCCGCCCGACAATTGACCGGGCCGGCGGTCTAGATAGGGAGCAATTTCCAGCATGCGCGTCGCTTCCGTGATCCGCGCGTCGATCTCGGCCTTCGGCATACGAATGTTTTCAAGCCCGAAGGCGAGGTTCTGGCGCACGCTCATGTGCGGGTAGAGCGCGTAAGACTGGAACACCATCGCCAGACCGCGTTGCGCGGCCGAAACGTTGGTGACGTCGACCCCGTCGATCTCGACCTTGCCGTCGGTCGGCCGATCGAGCCCGGCAATCAACCGCAGCAGCGTGGACTTGCCGCAACCCGACGGGCCGACGAGGACCAGCATCTCGCCGTCACCGACGTCGAGGTTGATACCGTGCAAGATCTTCATCTTGCCGTAAGCGCGATCAATGTTGGTCAGCGTTATCCGTCCCATGACATCCTCACTTCAGCCCGGTGCCGGCAATGCCGGAAGTGATGTAACGCTGCAGGAAGACGAAGACGAGGACGACGGGGATCATCGTCACCACGGTCATCGCCAGGATGTAGTGCCACTGCACGTTTAGCTGGCCGGCATAGGTGTTGAGGCCGACCTGGAGTGTGTAGAGTTCCTTGCGCGACAGCACCACCAGCGGCCACAGAAAGTCGTTCCAGCGCCAGACGACCGAGAAGATCGCCAGCACGGCGAGCGCCGGTGCTGCAAGCGGCAATACGATGCGCCAGTAGATCTGCCATTCGGAAGCGTTGTCCATGCGCGCCGCATCGAGCAGCTCGTCGGGGATAGTCAGCATATATTGGCGCAGCAGGAAGACGCCGGTTGGCGTCGCCACGGTCGGCAAGATCACGCCCCACAGCGAATCGAGCAGTCCGACGGCGCCCACAACGGAATAGAGCGGCACCAGGATGACCGACAGCGGCACCATCAGCGTACCGACGATCACAAGCATCGTCAGATCGCGACCGCGGAACTTGTATTTCGACAAGGCGAAGGCGGCCATCGAATTGGTGAGCAGCGTGATCAGCGTTGCCATTGCCGTCACAAAAACCGAATTGCGCAGATAGCGCAGGAAGTCGAAATGGACGAAGGGCTCGGTGTAATTCTCCGTCGCGAAGCCGATTTCGCGCACCGGCTGCCGGTCGGCGATGTTGACCTTCACGATATCGTTCGGCGCCTGCGGATCCACCATTTGCGCCACGATGCCGATGCGCCGCACCTCGGCCAGCACCTTGGTCGAACCATCCGGCAACTTCACCCTGTAGAGGGTCAGCGGCTTGTCGTAGCCTTCGACCCTCGCGTGTTGGCTGACATAAGGCATTATGGTCGGCGGGAACTCGGCGAGCTGTGCCGGCGTCTTGAATGACGAACCCACCAGCCAGACGGCCGGGCCGAACATGATGACAACGCCGCCGAGCAGCCACAGCCAGCTCACGATATCCGTCCAGTGCCAGCCGCGACCGCCGCGCCGGCGGGTCAGGAATGTCATCACGCCGCTCATTCGCGGGCTCCTTTCCGCTCACCCCGGCGTCCAACCTGCAGCTGAACCAAGGTGAGCACGACCAGCACCAACCCCATCAGGATCGAAGCCGCCGAAGCCAGCCCCGGGTTGCGCAGCAGGGAGGCGAAGCCGATCTCATAGATGTACTGCGTGATATAGAGGGTCGAGGTTCCCGGCCCTCCACCCGTCAGCACATAGACTTCGTCGAAGATCTGCACAGCGCGGATCAGCGCCAGTACGATGACGACAAGCAGATTCGGCATCAGCAGCGGCAGCGTGATGCGCCAGAACACCCGCGCCGGCTTCGTGCCGTCCATCTCGGCCGCTTCGTAAAGGTCGCGCGGGATCGCCTGCAATCCGGCAAGCAAGATCAGCGTATAGAAGCCCATATGTGCCCAAACCGAAACGCTGACCGCGGCGGTGAAAGCCCAGAAACGGTCTGTCAGCCAATTGTGCGGCTCGCCGCCCAGATCATGGACGATCAGGTTGAGCAGGCCCTGGCGCTGCAGGATCCAACGCCAGATCAGGCCGGTGACGACGGGCGACAGCAGCACCGGAAAGAAGAACACCGCGCGCCAGAAGCTGCGCCCGACGATCTCGCGGTTGAGGATCAACGCTGTCGCCATCGACACGACCGTCATCAGCGCCACCTGCACGACGACGAACAGGCCGGTATTGTGCACGGCCTTCCAGAAGAGATCCTCGTGGCAAGTGGCAGTGTCCAGGTAGTTGCCGCAATCGAGCAGGCGCTGATATTGCTCGAGCCCAACATAGGTTCGGTCCTGCAGGAAGTAGGCCGTTCCCGACGTGGCCGAATAGAAAAAGTTGATGATCATCGGCACCAGGACGAAAATGCCGAAGATCGCCATGTTTGGGGCGAGGAAGAACGCGGCCATGCCGCCGGTGCCCGTCGCTCGCTGCCAGAACTTCAGCGGCACGTTGACGATCGACGCCAGCCACACGACCGGCGCCGCGAGGGCGGCGCCAATCCATGCCTTCAGTGTCGCGGCGGCGGTCACTTCGCCTCGGCAACCTTGTCGGCGATATCCTGGTCGATCCTGCCCCAGGCATCGTCGAGGCTGAGCTCGCCGGCCATCACCTGGCTGACGCGCGTCACCAGCGCGGCGAAGTAAGCGTTGGCCCACTTCCACGGCGGCAGCGCATCGGCCGCCGGCAGGGTTTCACCCGCCGCCTTGACGAACTTGTCGAGCGCCGGACCGACGTTCTTGTCGGCCGAGACCCATTTCAGCCCGCCCTTGTCTACGACGCCCTTGTGCGCGGGCAGAAACAGTGTGCGCTCGCTGAACTCTTTTACCACGTCTTCACGGGCTAGATAATCCATGACCTTGGCGACGTCCTTGGGATTCTTCGTGTATTTGATGGCGACCAGCGCCGCGCCGCCCTTCACGCCCGAACAGCCTGCGGTACCGCAAGGCGAGCCGGTCGCCACCCAGTCGAAACTATCGCCGATCTTGGTCGATAGATTGGCGACCTGCCAGCTGCCCGAATAATAAAACGGGATCTGGGCGTTGATGAAGTCGTCGGCGGCCGCGCGATAGGTCGAGCCTGCCGCCGAAACCCAGGTATCCTTCAGCATCAGGCCCTTGGCGGTCCAGTCGACGAGCCTGCCGACGAAAGCCTTGGTGCCGTCGTCCACTTTCGCCGGCATGCCATCGGGGCCGATATAGTTCGCTCCGAAGGAGACATTCGGGCCCGAAATGCGGTGACCGGAACGGTCGATGGCGAAGGCAGCCGGAAGCTGCTGGCTCTTCGCCACCTCGGCGGCGGCGTTGATCCAGTCGTCCCAGGTCGCCTTGTCACCGGGCAGCGGCACGCCGGCCTGTTCGAACAGCGTCTTGTTGGCGAAGCCGCCGGTGAGCGTGAGCTGGGTCATGAAACCCGGGATGGCGTTGGAGCCGTCGGGGCGCATCCAGTCCAGCGTGTCAGCGAAATTGTCCTCCCAATATTTCGGATCGGCCACCAGTGGCCTGAGATCGAGCCAGTGCTGGGCAAGCTCCTTGATGTTTGTGACGCGGGCGATGTCCGGACCCTGGCCGGCTTCGAGCTGGATGGGCAACTGCTCCTGGATCACCTTGTAGGCGACGTTGTCGAGCGTGACGTGGATGTCGGGATTGTCCTTCATGAAGCGGTTCAGAATGTCCTGGATGACATCGCCCTCGACACCGTCCGAATACCACATGATGCGCACGTCGCCGGCAAACGCGCTGGTCGATGCGAGCAGGCTGACCGATAGCGCGGCCAGCAAAGTGCGGGTCTTATTCATGCTTCGTCTCCTCCTTTAGCGGGGCGGCGCCCCGATGGTTCAAGCCTGCTACGCCCTCCTCCTCTTGAGCGTCGCAGCCGATCTCCTCCCTACTCTCTGTGCTTCATGCGCATCGCCTCACCGCGCACGGTCCAGTTGGCCGGATCGAGTGTACGTGCCTCAGCCACGATCCTTGCGTCGGCGAGGAAATGCACCGTGCCGTATTCCGGATCCTCGACGATCAACTCGCCGTCGGGACCCGACCGCACCGACAGGTCCCCAAAAACGGCAGTCCAGGCGTCGAGGGCCGGCCGATTGGCATTCCGGTCACCGAGGCGAATGATCCATGTCGTCCTGCGTCCCGCCGCCCGCAACTCGTTGCCGGCCGTCGGGCCGGCCACTACCTGCGTGAGCGGAACATCCGTCTTCAGCATGACGAAGGCGTCGCCCGATTGCGCGAACGCCCGATCGCCACCCACTTGCACGGCATCGAAGGCACGTACGGGAAACCAGGCGTGCGTGAAGTCGGGCTGTTCATCCGAGCAGGAGAAGCTGACGACGGCGAGGTCGCGGTATTGGTGAAGGCGGGGCAACGTGCCTGAGCCACCCCAATATGATGGTCTGCCATATCCCGACTGCAGCACTTCGCCGGGGTGGTTGATCCAGATCTGCGCATCCGGATTCTTGCCCAGCCGGGCGTGAATGACGGTCTCCTGATAACCCCATTGGTTCCAGCGGTAGCCAGCGGCGCTGCCCATCGCATGGTCGCGCGTCTTGTAGTGGTAGAGCCGCGCGAAGCGATTTTGTCCCTGCGCAAAAGTCCATTCCCACGCCGTATCGTCGGTGAGGGAAGCAATGGCTGCCAACCCGTCCGGAACGCTCAAATCGTGATCCCGCAGGCAGAGTGCCAGCTGCGGCAGCGCGTGAAAGCGCATGCCGTAATTGCCCTTGCCCCAAAGCATGCGGCAGATGCCGGATAATTCCAGGGAACACGCGGCGCGCAGCGTGTGCTCATAGGAGCGGCCCTGCGCCCCGGTGAGGATGCCGCGATGCGCCGAGCGGGCGACGAGTTCAAGCAGGCGTATGATTGCCTTGCCGGCACGTTCGGCGATGTTCTTGTCCGGGGCCAGCGCGTAGAGCGCGCACAGGCCCTTGAGGTCGATCGGGAAATAAGGCGCCGAGTTGAACTCGGCCATCTCCCATGCCTCGAAATGGTCGAGCCAGGCGCGTACACGCGCTGCTCCAACCGCGGACTGTTCGCGGCCAAGGCGGCCCGACCGCACGAACCGCACATCAGGCAACAGGCCCCCGGCAATATAGGCGGCGGTGTGGAAGAGCAGCGCGTGGTTCTCGGAGAAGTACCACTGCACATCATTGCCGGGCTCGTCCATCCAGTAGCGATAGCCGAGGATGGCGTTGTCGACGCGCGCGCGCAGGCTCGCTTCCAGCCGATCGCCATAGGCCTTGCGGCACCACAGCAGCGGCACCAGGATGAAGTCGGCGCAATCGTGACAATCCTCGATCGCCGGCAGCGTGCCGGAGATCATGGCGTCGGTCTCGGCGCCCTGCTGTCCGATCGCCAGGCGCGCCAGCGCGCGCACCGTATCGGCCTCGGCGTGACCGGCGACCTCGCGCAGGGCTTCATCTATACGCGCGGTAAGCGTTTCCGGCGCATCGCCCTGACGGCGCGTGTGGCATATCTCGACGCCGAAGACACGCGATACGGCATGGTCTGCGACCGTCAGCGCCACCTTGAAATGGCGAAAGTCGGCCGGCAGCTGCTCGGTATCGGCGATCGGCAGCCGCGTCTGGCCCGCCGGCAGATCGAAGGCGAAGCGCACCGGCGTCTCGATCGACATGAAATCGCCTTCGATCTCGATCTCGACTTGCGCGTCGCGCGGCAGGGCCACCCCGGTGACGAGCGCCACCTCGCCGCCGTCATAGGCGGGACGGTCGAAATGCATGTCGTCAAGGGCTGCTTCCATCGCATCGGCAACGCCGCTCTCGACTTCGATCCGCAGTGCCACCGAAGCAGCCGGACCGGATAGATAATCGAGCTGGAAATAGTAGCGGGCGTCGCGCTCGGCGAGATCGTCGAACCACACGCGAATGTCGTTACGGCCGGCCCGCAGCGCGATCTTGAAGTGCTCGGCACTTTCCAGATTGCGGCCGTAGGGCGCCATCCAGCCGGCTTCCTCGCCATTGGCAAAGAGTGTGGCGCCGCCGCATGTGCGCAGCCGCACCAGCGCCTCGCCAGTCGAGGCAGCCTCGATGGTGGTCTCGGCCCAGGTTCCAAGCACCGTCGGCCGGAACCAGAAGCCCGATAGGTCGATGCGCGGCGAGGCGAAGGGCAGCCAGATGCGCTCGGCGCCGAATTCGGCGCTGACCTGTGGTCGCTTGCCGCGTCGTTCCGCTGCGAACTGCGTGCGGCACGGATATTCGTGGGGAATGAAATTCTTGTGCTTGGTCAGGAAGAAGAAGGGATCCATCTCGCCTTGCATGGGCTGGTCGGCCACGTCGTAGCGTTGCTCGGCGATAGACCCGAGCCGCCAATAGACGATTGGCTGCCCCGCCATGAGCGGCCGGCGCAGCGTAAAATCCGTCCGAACGCTTTGCGCGGCCTCGCTCATCGCAAATCCTTCACGGCAACTGGATCGACATCGGTGTAGGCCTGGTTCTCGCCGGTCATGCCCCAGACGAAGGCATAAGGGCCGGTGCCGGCACCCATATGGATAGACCAGGCAGGCGACAGGACGACGTCGCCGTCAGCGACCATCAGGTGGCGCGTCTTGTCTGGCCGGCCCATCAGATGGATTACACGGTCGGCCTCGGCGAGGTCGAAATAGCAATAAGCTTCCATGCGCCGCTCATGCAGATGCGGCGGCATGGTGTTCCACACACTGCCCGGCGCGAGGTCGGTGATCCCCATCAGCAAGAGGCAGGACGGGGCCACTTCGGGATGGATGTACATACGCAGCGTGCGCCTGTTCGCACGGGCCTCCTCGCCGAGCACAAGCGGCCTGGCTTCGCTGCTGACGATGAGACGGTGCGCAATATCGGCGCCAGCCGGCACCGAGTTCATGTAGAAGCGTGCCGGCCTCTCCGGATCGTCGCTCTCCAGCGTCACCTCACGCGCTCCGCGTCCGACATAGACGATGTCGCGGTTAGCCACGTGAAAGCGCCGGCCGTCCACCGCGACCGTGCCATTGCCGCCGAGATTGGCGATGCCCATCTCGCGCGCGTCAAAGAAGAGCGGGGTGCCGACTTCGGCCCCGTCGCCGAATGCCAGCGGGTTGGCCAGCGGCACCGCGCCACCGACGATCATGCGGTCGACATGGGTGTAGACGAATTCGATCGCGCCAGGCCGGAACAAGCCGTCGACGAGGAACTCGGCCCTCAGCCGGTCCGTGTCCATGCCGGCAATATCGCCCGGCGACGCGCCATAGAGCGTCCGCATCATGCCGCCTCCACCTTCGACTGCAGATGACGCGCCCCTTCGGTCAGGCACAGAATGGCCAGCGCCTGCCCGTAGCCCGTCGGATGGATGGGTATATCGCGATAGAACTGCAGGTCGGCGCCCATGCGTGTGCCATAGGACACGTTCGCCACCACACCTTTGTCATCGATGTTGGCTACCACGGCTTCCAAGGCGCGGAGGCCGGCGGCACGGCACTCTGTCGAGCCGATTCCGAGCCGCGCGGCCTTCATCAACCCGTAGCCGAAGCCGGCCGTGGCGGAAATCTCCTCGTAAGATGTCGGGTCGTCGAGCAGAGTGTGCCATGCGCCCGAACCTGCCTGCACCTCGAGCAGGGCGTTGATCTGCGTGTCCAGCACGCCGAGCAGATAGGCCCGGACCGAAGGTGCAATTTCGGCGAACTCCACCAGTTCCAGGATGCCGACGGTAATCCAGGCATTGCCTCTCGCCCAACGCGCGCGGGCGAAATTGTGCCGTCCCGCGAACGTCCAGCCGTGAAACCACAGCCCTGATGCCGGGTCAGCGAGATAACGGGCGTGGACCAGGAATTGCCTTTCTGCTTCCTCGACGAAGCGACGCTGGCCGGCAGCCTGGCCGTAGGATGCGAGGAACAGCGCCACCATGAACAGCGTGTCGTCCCACAATTCGTCGTCGTTGACCCGGTCCGAAACATCATGCTGGAAACCGCCTTCGGGCGTCCGTGGCAAGGCGGTGGCCACCCGCTCGGCCCATTCGCGCAGCACCGGCTCGAAGCGCGGCTGGCGCCGGCGCCGCCACAATTCGCTTAGCGCCAAAAGGGGCGCGGTGGTGTTGACGTTCATCGCAGGGAGACCGGCAGCGATGCGTCGGTCGTACCAGGCCTCGATCGTCTGCAGCAGCCGATCGTCGCCGGTCTGCGCCCACAGCCGAATCAGCCCGTAGAGCCCGACGCCTTGCGGCCATTCCCAGCTGTCGAAGCTGACATAGTCGCCCGGCGTGCCGTCGAGATTCGGCTCATGGAACCGCCCGTCATGACGCAAGCCGGTCATGCCGGCCACAAGGCTGGCAAGCACGGAATTCAGGCGTTCGGCCGATAGCGGCATCACTCCTCCCGTTTCTCCCGCTTCATCGGAACTGTTTCACAGCCATTTTTCTTGCGCAATCTGAAAATTTTTTGCATTAATCGGATGACTTTGCCGGAGGTGACGGAGCGGATGAATATCCAGGGCAAGCGCGGCCGCCCCAGCCGCCGCATTCGACTTGAAGAGATAGCGGCGCGTTGCGGCGTGTCGGTCAGCACCGCCTCCCGTGCGCTGAGCGGCGTCGGCGGCGTGAGGGACGAGCTTCGCACCAGGATCATCGAAACGGCGAAGTCGATGAACTATGCCATTCCCGCCTCGGTTGCCGGCCGCAAGGTCATCCTGGCCGCAAGCAGCGTGGCAATGGTGGACAGTGCCCGCAATCAGTTCACCTACCATGTCCTTGATGGACTCAACGAGCGCGCCCGGTTGCTGGGCGTCGAACTCGTGACCCGGCCGGTTTCGGCGCCCGAGGACGAAATCGCGCTGCTGCGTGAATCCGAGCGCGACGACAGCGTCGCCGGCTGCCTGTTTCTGACGCTGGACGATGACGATGTGCTGACGCTGACAGCCGGATTCGCCAAGCCGATCGTGCTCGTCAACGGCGACGATCCCTCGATGCGCCATTCGAGCGTGACGCCCTGCAATCGCTCTGCCGCCATGCTTGCGGCGCAGCATCTGATCGGCCTCGGCCACCGCCGCATCCTGTTCCTGATGCGGCGTGGCCGGCGCACGATCGAGCGGCGCTACGAAGGTTGGCGCGACGCGCTGATCACAGCCGGAATTGCCGGCTTCGACGACTTCGTGGTTGAGGTGCAGGACTGGCTGCCGGAACTTGCGAGCAGGGCCGTGACCGAGCGCATCGCGGCCCGTGGCCTCGATTTCACCGCCGTGCTGACGGCCGGCGACAGCTTGGCGTTTGGTGCCATCGCCGGCGTCCAGGAGGCCGGATATTCGGTGCCTGGCGATGTGTCCGTGGTCGGTATGGACGACTTGCCGCTCGCTGCCTTCTGCAACCCGCCGCTGACGGCGATGCACATTCCCATGCGCGAGATCGGATCGGCGGCGCTTAGCCTGCTGCTCGACGATATGGCCCATTCGGGGTCGCCGCCGCGTCGCGTCGAACTTGCCTGCAATCTCGTGGTGCGCCAGTCGACGGCACCAGCCCGAAGCGGCGCCGGCGGTCATCAACTGGCCTCTTGAGCGCGCGACTTGCCGCCAGCAAAGAGCAGCGGCAAACCCTCTTGCGTCTGCAGTTCAAGGACACGTCCAAGCAGGATCATATGGTCGCCAGCCGGGAAGCGGTCGGCGACGCTGCATTCGAACCGCGCCAGTGCGCGCGGCAGCAATGGCACGCCGTGCTCGCTCCACGACAGGTCAAGATCGGCAAAGTCCGTCCCCGACTTCGAAAAACGCCAGCACAGATCGATTTGATCTTCCGCCAGCACGTGAATGGCGTAGTGCGCGGAATTGGCGAAGGCTTCGAACCGGCGCGAGTGGCGGCCGATAGACCAGAGCACCAGCGGCGGATCGAGCGACACGGATGAGAAGCTGTTGGCAGTGATTGCGACCGGGCCGTCGGCCGTGCCGGTGGTGACGACCGTGACGCCGGTGGCGAAGCGCCCGAAGGCATTGCGCAAAAGGCGTGGATCGCACACGACATGCTCCATCAGCGGCGCTCCCCCGTTCCCAATGGTGTCGCCGGGGTCCGTTCCGGCACACGGCCATAGGCGTGCGGGAGCGAGCATGTCTTGAGCTGGGGCAGCACCTTGGTGCCGAAATGACGCGCCTCGTGGAGATGCGGGTAGCCGGAAAAGATGAAGGCGCGGATCCCCATCTTCATATACGTCTCGATTTCCGACAGAACCTGATCGGCCGAGCCCACGAGCGCCGCGCCGCAACCAGAGCGCGCCCGCCCGACGCCCGTCCACAGATGCGGCTCGACATAGCCTTCGGCATCGGCGATCTGGCGGTTCCTGGCTTGGTGCGATACGCCGAGCGATCGGGCGTCGAGCGCGCGCTCGCGGATCGCCCTGCCCTGCTCGTCGTCCAGCTTCGAAACCAGCTCCCGGGCATATTCCTTTGCCTCGGCCTCGGTATCGCGCACGATCATGTGGACGCGCAGGCCGTAGTCGAGCGTCCGCCCATGGCGCTCGGCGCGTTCGTGGACGGCCTTCATGCGGCCGGCAAGTTCCTCCCTGGTTTCCGGCCACATCAGGTAGACATCGCACTGTTCGGCGCAAAGCTCGAGCGCGTCGGGCGAATAACCGCCGAAATAGAGCAGCGGGCCGCCATTTTGCTGATAGGGCTTCGCTGGCGCCGTCGAGAGTCCTTTGTAGCGATAGACCTCGCCCTCGAAATCGATGCTGTCCCTGGTCCAGGCCTGGCGCAGGATCTGCACAACCTCGCGCGAACGCTGATAACGGTAGGCGCTGTCGGCCGTCTCGCCCGGAAAGTCAGACGAAATGATGTTCACCGTCAGCCGGCCTTCCAGCATGTGATCCAGCGTCGCAATCGTGCGCGCCAGCATGATCGGCTGCATCTCGCCGCAGCGCACAGCGGCGAGCAGATTGATCTTCGAGGTGATCGGCGCGCAGCCGGCTACGAAGCTCAGCGTGTCTTGGCCGACCTGATAGGACGACGGACACAAGATGTTGCGGAAACCTAGTTCCTCGGACGTCTTCACGATCTCGGAGCAATGCGCCCAGCTCGAGCGCAACGCGCCGTGCGGCACACCGAGATAGCGATAGTCGTCCGAGCAGAGTGCGGCGAACCACGAGACTTCGGCTGCATCGAGATCCGGCGAGGTGATTGGGACGATGCTCATTGCCACTCTTCAAAAAAGAAGCCCGGGCCATTCTTCAAAGAGGTCCGGAGCTGCGAATAGGGCTTGCTTAGCATTCGTTTTGGTGTAGATCAATACTGGATCAATTTGAGCCAAACCCGAAACCGGGATGCGATTGGACACCGGATGCATTTGACAAGGGCGGACCCCGGCCACCGATCCAGCCAGATGCGCGGGCCCTTGCCTGTGCACTTGCAGACCAGCGAAATGCTGATCCGCGAAATCGCGGCCGGACGGCTGGCCGACGGGGCGCGGCTGCCGCCCGAGCGCGAGATGGCCGCGAGCCTCGGGATTGCCGTCGGCACGCTCAGGCGGGCGCTGGCAGATTTGACCGAAAAGGGCCTTCTCGACCGCATCCAGGGCTCGGGTAACTATGTGCGGGCGCGCGGCGACCTGCTCGGGGTCTATGCTTTCTTTCGCCTGGAGCGTATCGGCGGCGGCGGCCTGCCGAGCGCCGACGTGCTGTCCGTCGAGCGACTGCGCAAGCCCGCCGACATGCCGCAATTCGGCAGCGCCGGCGAAGCCCACCGTATACGCCGGCTGCGGCGGCTCGACGGCGAGCCGGCCGCGGTCGAGGAGATCTGGCTGGACGTCAGCCGCGCCGAGCGGCTCAAGCGCGAGGATTTGTCGGAATCCCTCTATCTCCACTACCGGCTCGCGCTCGGCTTTTCGATCGTTCGCGCCGAAGACCATGTTGCCGTCGCACCCGCGCCGGACTGGGCCCCGCTCGAATTCAGGCCACCGCCGGGGACGGTCGTGGGGTTCATAGAACGTATCGCCTGGGCTGGCGACGGCGCCAGCGCGGAATATTCCCGCAGCTGGTTCGATCCGGGCGCGGCGCGGTACGTCACGCGTTTCAGATAGGCCGGAGGAAGACGCAGCGTGACCAGATCATCGATCGGCTACGGCATCATCGGCTGCGGCATGATGGGCCGCGAGCATATCCGCAATATCGCTCTGTTGCCCGACGCGCATGTGGCCGCGATCGTCGAGCCGGACCCCGGCATGTTGGCGGCGTCGCTGGCGACGGCGTCGGGCGCGCGATCGGCGGCATCGATCGCCGAACTGCTGGCCATGGATGAGGTGGACTGCGTCTTGATCGCCAGCCCCAACCACCAGCACCTCGGTCAGATGGAGCAGATCGCCGCGCTTCGACCACTGCCGGTACTGGTGGAAAAGCCGCTCTTCACCGAGGGCGCCGACGAGGGGCTGATCGCGGCGTTGAAAGCTCGGCTTCCGCTCGTCTGGGTGGCTATGGAATATCGCTATATGCCCCCCGTCGCCCTATTCGTCGAGCAGGCGCGCCACGCCACCGGCGGCATCCGCATGCTGACGATCCGCGAGCACCGCTTCCCGTTTCTGGCCAAGGTCGGCGACTGGAACCACTTCAACCGCAACACCGGCGGCACGTTCGTCGAGAAGTGCTGCCACTTCTTCGACCTGATGCGGCTGATCCTCGGATCGGACCCCGTCCGCGTGATGGCGAGCGCTGGACAGGCCGTAAACCATCTCGACGAACGCTATGGCGGTGAGAGGCCGGATATCCTTGACCATGGCTATGTGCTGGTTGATTTCGCGAGCGGCGCGCGCGCCATGCTGGAACTGTGCATGTTTGCCGAGGGCAGCCGCTACCAGGAGGAACTCTGCGCTGTCGGCGGCGACGGAAAGATCGAATGTCTGGTGCCCGGACCAGGCCGTTTCTGGCCGACCCACCTTGGCCCTGCGCCAGTGCCCCAGTTGATCGTTAGTCCGCGCAATCCGCCTGGACCACGACTGCTGGAGATTCCCGTCGACCCCCGGCTGCTCGAGGCAGGCGACCATAACGGTTCGACCTATTTCGAGCACGCCCGCTTCACCGCTGCGGTGCGCGGACAAGGCAAGGTGGAAGTGACCTTGCAAGACGGCTGGTGGGCCGTCGTCATGGGTGTTGCCGCCCAGAGATCGGCCCGCGAAGGCCGCGCCATCGAACTCGCCGGTGAATTCGCGTTGCCGACCTAGGCCGACGACGCATTACCGGACCACCGAGTCAAATGCGCCGACCGGTTGCTGCGTCGAACAGATGCGCACATGCGCGGTCGATCTCGATCCGCACCCCTTCGCCTTGCTTGAGCGCAAGCCTTTCTCGGAAGAGGCAGGAGATTTCTTCACCGGAGCAGTCGACGCTGGCGAAGATTTCCGAGCCTGTCGCCTCGAGAAGCGTGATCGTGCCCGGCACGCCCTGCCCGGTTGCCCGGATATGTTCCGGGCGAATGCCGTAGACGAGTTCGCGTCCTGCGGTATCCGCCGGCTGGGCGCCTTCCGGCAACGGCAGGACCAACCCGCCGGCGCTGCGGAACACGCCCTCCTCGATGCGGCCGGCGATGAAGTTCATGGCGGGCGAGCCGATGAAACCGGCAACGAAGAGGTTGGCCGGATGGTCGTAGAGGTCCAGCGGCGCGCCGATCTGCTCGACCAGGCCGTCATGCAGCACGACGATCTTGTCGGCCATCGTCATGGCCTCGATCTGGTCGTGCGTGACATAGATCGTCGTGGTACCCAGCCGCTGGTGCAGGGCCTTGATCTCGCCGCGCATCTGGACGCGCAATTTGGCATCGAGGTTGGAGAGCGGCTCGTCGAACAGGAAGACCTGTGGGTCGCGTACGATCGCGCGGCCCATGGCGACGCGCTGGCGCTGGCCGCCCGAAAGCTGGCGCGGATAGCGGTCAAGCAGCTTTTCCAGGCCGAGGATGCCGGCTGCCTTCCGGACCCGGCCAACGGTGTCGGCCGGATCGGCTCTCTTGATCTTGAGGGCAAAGCCCATATTGTCGGCCACAGTCATATGCGGATAGAGCGCATAATTCTGGAACACCATGGCGATGTTCCTGTCCCGTGCCCGCAGATTGTTGACCATACGCTCGCCGATGGCGATCTTCCCGCCGGAGATCGTCTCAAGGCCTGCGATCATGCGCAGCAGCGTCGATTTTCCGCATCCCGACGGGCCGACCAGGATGACGAATTCGCCGTCGGCGATGTCGACGCTGACGTCGTGAATGATCTTGGTGGCCCCGAAGGCCTTCTGCACGTTGTTGATTGTTACCGATGCCATTGGATCTTTCC
This sequence comes from Mesorhizobium sp. M0633, assembly GCF_040320645.1. Classification (NCBI taxonomy): domain Bacteria; kingdom Pseudomonadati; phylum Pseudomonadota; class Alphaproteobacteria; order Hyphomicrobiales; family Phyllobacteriaceae; genus Mesorhizobium; species Mesorhizobium sp. M0633. The sequence continues at coordinate 42,968 of NZ_JAMYQC010000017.1, read as the reverse complement.
TGGAAAAAGAGTGATGTCAGGACGCGCCCTCAGCCGCCCTTGACGGCGCCGGCGGTCAGCCCCGCGACGATCTGCCTTTGCGCGAACATGGTCAGGATCAGCACCGGCAACGTCACCACCAGCGCCGCCGCGGCGAGCGGCCCCCAGCTGACCTGCTCGTAGGACAGCATGTTGTAGACGGCGACCGGGAGTGTGCGCGTCTCACGGCTGGCGAGCACCACGCCGAAGACGAAATTGTTCCACGAGAAGATCACGGACAGGATGAAGGCGACGACGATGCCCGGCTTGGCGATGGGCAGGGCAACCAGCCGGAAAACCTGCCAGGAGCTGGCGCCGTCGATGTTGGCCGCCTCTTCCAGTTCCATCGGCGTGGTCTCGAAATAGCCGATCATCACCCACACCACGATCGGCACCGTCACCACCAGATGGATGATGATCTGCGGCCACAGCGTGCCGAGTATCCCGATCCATTGGAACAGCAGAAACAGCGGGATGAGATAGGATAGCCCAGGCGTCATGCGGGCGATCATGATGACGACCGCCGATCGTTCAGCCTTGAGCCGTGCGATGCCATAGCCGGCCGGTACGCCGATCAGCAGCGCCAGCAAGGTCGCCGTGCCGGTCACCAGAACCGAATTCCAGAGATAGAGCAGGAAATTGTTCTCCTCGAACACCTTTACATAGTTCGACCAGGCGAAGCGTTCGGGGATCAGGATCGGCGGATAGGCACCGTTGTCGATCTCGAATTTCAGCGACAGCGAGATCATCCAGAGGAAGAACAGGATCGCCGGCGAAACGAAAACCAGGGCAGCGAAAAACAGACCGATCTGGTTGAGCAGCCGTGAACTCATCTATTTGCCCTCCGTATCGATCCACTGCGAGCGTTGGCGCAGCATCAGCAGGACAAACGACAGGGCCACGATGACAATGAAGAACACCACGGCCATGGCCGAGCCGTAGCCGATATCGTAGTAGGAGAAGGCGGTGTTGTAGAGATAGATGTTGATGGTCTCCGACGCCGTTCCCGGCCCGCCCTGGGTCATCGCGTAGATGATGTCGAAGCTCTTCAGCGCATCGATGGTGCGGATGATGACCGCGATCATCAGGAACGGCGCGATCATCGGCAGAGTGAGATAGCGGAATTGCTGCCAGGCATTGGCGCCGTCGATCTCGGCGCTTTCGAAGGGCTCGCGCGGCACCGAGGCCAGCCCGCCAAGCACGATCAGCATGACCAGCGGCGTCCACTGCCAGGTCTCGACCCCAACCAGCGACGGGATGACCGTGTTGGCGTTGAATATCCATTCCTGAGCCGGGATGCCGACCAGCGACAGCAGGTAGTTGAGCACGCCAAGCTGAGGATGGAACATCATTGTCCAAACCAGTGCGACGGCAACGGGTGTCGCCATCATCGGCATGACGAAGACGCCGCGTAGCAAGCCGCGCAGCGGAAACCTGGCATCGAAGATCAGGGCGGCCAGAGTGCCCAGCAGCATCGGCGCTGCAACCGAGAGGAAAGTGTAGGTCAACGTATGAACAAGGGATTCCCAGAAACGTGGGTCGCTGGCCAGGCGGAGATAGTTTTCCATCCCGGCAAAGCTCCGCGACTGGCCGAGCGTCCAGCGATTGACGCTCATCCACAGGGTGAAAGCCCAGGGGAAAACGATGACGGCGCCGACGACGACGAGTGCGGGGACAACGAAAGGCCAGTAGTTGGGAGCCAGCCGGATCGTCTGGCTCCCGTCGATAACCGGCATCGTCACCCCGGTCTGTTCTGGGGTGGTGGCCGACATCAGCCCTGCTCGCTCCTGTCGAGAACCGGCTGGAACTGTTCGGTGGCCTTCTTCAGCTCCGCGGCTGGATCGGCGCCGGCAATCATGTTGGTCAACGCCACGCCATAAATGTCGCGGAATTCCGTGACGGGGATGATGACCGGCAGTGCCAGCCGACTGATATTGCCCGAGCCGACCACGGCATCAAGCCAGCTTGCCGGCATGGTGACGCCTTCACGCACCTTGGGATCCTCCAGCACGGATTTGCGGAACGGAACGCCGGCCCCGGCCTGCAACAGCCGTGCACCCATGGTTGGCGATACCGCCCACTGGCAGAACAGATAGGCAGCCTCCTTCTTCTCGCTGGCGGCGGTAACGCCAATCCCGTCGCCGAAGGTGCCCGAGGCATGCGCCTTGGGACCCTTGGGCATCACGCCGTAACCGACCTTGCCGACCACCCTCGATTTTTCCGGATTTTCCATCGGCGGGGCAAAGCCCACGCCGTCGAGCCACATGCCGATCTTGCCCTGCAGGAAGGCCGACTGTGCTTCGGCCCAGTTGAACCCGGTAACGCCCGGAGGGGCGGACTTGGTCATCAATCTTTGATAGAGCGCGGCCGCCTCGATCGCCTCGGGAGCCTCGGTGCGCAGCTTGCCCTTGTCATCTAGCGGCGTCATGTCGTAGCCGAGCATCAGCGACGTCCACACCGGCGTGTTTGCGTTCTTGAGCCCGCGGGCGACGAAGCCGTATGTATTGGTCGAGGGGTCGGTCAGCGCTTCGGCGGCTGCCACCAGTTGCTCGAAGGTCTCTGGGTATTTGAGGCCCTTGGCCTCGAACAGCTCCTTGTTCCAATACAGGATCCAGTAGTCCACCGAGAACGGTAGCGAGCGCAGCACGCCCTGGCCGTCCTTGGCAAACAGCATGCCGGCTTCGGCGAAGTCGCTTTCGACCAGCGCCGGGTCGGTGAGCGACGGATCGGCGAGATAGCCGGCGATGTCGGCCAGCCAGCCACCCTTCTCGAACTGGCGCTTCTGCACGTGGTAGCTCAGATGCACGACGTCGAAGCTCGGCTTGCCCGAGCTCAACTCGATCACCGTCTTCTGGCGCTGCTGCTGCTCGGGCGTTGCCTCGGCATTGACCTTGATGCCGGTCAGTTCCTCGAACTCGGCGAGATATTTCAGGATGGTGTCGCTGCGCGGGCTTTTCACCAGATTGACGTCAAGCGTCGTCCCGGCAAAGCGTTTCCAGTCAACGCCTGCGGCAAAGCCGGGGCGAAGCCCCACAAGGCCGGCAGCGGTTAGCGCCGCGGTTCCGGCAAGGAGTTGCCTCCTGGTTGGGTTGAACAGATTGGACGACATTTCTTCCTCCCGGTTGCTGTCGTTGTGGATGCGCCGCGAACCGCGGCGCGGCTATATTTCCTCAGATCTGGAGCGCCAGCCGGCGCGCATTGTCGATATGCAGACTGATCGCTTCAACCGCTTTTTGCGGATTGCGGCTCTCCATGGCTTCGATGACCGCCAAATGTTCGCGCATCACCGGCACCACACGACCGTCGATGCGGAAACGCTCCTGGTGGATCAGCCGGATTTTCACCGAGTTGACCAGATAGGCCTTGGCGATAATCTCGTTGCCGAGCGCATTGATGAAGGTGTCGTGCATCGCCCAGTCGATGTTCTGGGCCTTGGCTTCCATTTCCGGCGTCGGCGCCTGCCCGAGAGCTTGAGCCAGCATCTCTTCATGTTCGCGCCGCATGCGGGCAAGTTCGGCATCAGAAGCGCTGGTCGTGAATAGCGCCACTGCCTCGCGTTCCATGAACAACCGAAACTGAAACGCCTCGCGGATCAGATTGATATCGATATGCGCGATCTGCATGCCGCGCTGCGGGATGGTGGTCAGCAATCCCTCGGCCTCGAGGCGCGGGACGATCTCACGAATGGCACCCAGCGGCAGCCCGGTGAAAGCGACCAGTTCGCGCTGTGACACGAACTGCCCCGGCCGCAGATCGCGGGCCAGCAAATGCCGCGTGAAGCTGGCATAGGCCTTCTCCCGGAGAGTGATCGGTTCGCTGCCGTCTTCCACTTCAGCTCGCTTCCTTGTCGGTCAGCCCGGCCTTGTCGGTCAGGCCGCCTCTGTCGCAAACAGCCTGTCGTAGGCAGCGGCAAGCTGCCGCTGTCCCTGCGGATCGATCGCCTCTAGGGGCGGGCGGACCGCCAGCCAGCGCTCGTCGCCGGTCTTGCGCGCGACCATGACCTTCACCGCCGGCGTGACCGGGTATTTGAGCAATTCGAGCACGAAGTCTTCGACGCGTGGGTCGTCGCCCCCGTTTTCGACCATTGCCCGGATTTCGCCGGTAACAAAATTAGCCATGCCGGAAATCGCGCCCTGTCCGCCGCGGCGCACGCTTCTCGCCAGATGCCGTTCGTCGCCGATGAGGATCACCAGATCGCCGTGCGCCTCAAGCAGCGCCTCACTGTAGCTCCAGTCCCCGCCGGAATCCTTCACCCCGGCCACCACAGCGGGAAAAGCGGCGCGCAGCCGGCCGATCAGCCCAAGCGGGAGCGGCACCATGGTGACTGAGGGGATGTTATAGAGCAGCACGTCGCGCGCCAGCGGACCGAGTGCGGTGAAGACGGCGGAAAACCATCCGAACAGCCCGTCCTCGCCGACATTCTTGAAGTAGCTCGGCGGAGCGAGCAGAATGTTGCGAACGCCGCGCTGCAAAGCGTGCCGGGCCTGATCGGCGGCATCTTCGGCTGCATCGACCAGCACTCCGGCGACGAGCTGATGTGGCGGAATACCGGCCGCCAGCATGGCCTCGGTGACGATCCGTCGCTCGTCGGTGCCGACCGAGGCTCCTTCGCCGGTGGTGCCGAACAGCGTCGCGCTGCTGCAGCCGGCGCCAAGGCAGGCTCGGGCATGCGCGATCATCGGCGCGAGCGCTATCTGCCCCGACGGGTCGAAGGGTGTGGTCAGGGCAACCGAAAGACCAAAGCGGGAAGCCAATGCGATCTCCGTTGAAATCCATGTGGACGTAGCGTTAGCACGCTAACATGTCAGATGTAAACGGGTGATCTTGCCAACTCGGCATCGCCGAACGGCGCTGCCGCGGCAGCGCCATCGCCGATCATTTTCCGCCGCTCGAACATCACATATGCAGCTGTCCCCGAGCCTCTGCGGGATTGGCTGGACGAGGCAGCCTAAGCTCGATCAAGTGGCGACGAGGTGGCCGTCGCCAACATCTTCGAGCTTGAGTTTCCGGGGCTCGTCACCGATGCGTCGCACAGCGCTTGGAATTTCGCTGTCCAAACGGGCGAACCTGGCGCGGCGCCGGCCTGGATCGGGAACCGGAACGGCTTCGATCAGCCGCTTTGTGTAAGGATGGCGCGGGTTGGAGAAGATCTGGTCGCGGGTGCCCATCTCGACGATCTGCCCCAGATACATTACCGCCACGCGATCGGAGATGTTCTCGACCACCGCCATGTCGTGCGAGATGAAGAGATATGCGACGCCGAATTCGCGCTGCAGCTCCTTCAGCAATCTTAGCACGCGCGCCTGCACCGACACGTCGAGAGCAGAGACGCTCTCGTCGGCAATGATCAGCTTTGGTCGCAGCGCCAGCGCCCGTGCAATGCAGATTCGCTGGCGCTGCCCGCCGGAGAATTCGTGGGGATAGCGCTCCATCTGGTCAGCGGAGAGGCCGACGCGTTCGAACAGGGCGGCGATCTGGGCATGCCGTTGCTCTCTGTCGCCGAGGCCGTGGATCAGCAGAGGCTCGGCGACGAGATCGCCGACCCGCATGCGCGGGTCGAGGGACGCGAAGGGATCCTGAAAGATCATCTGCACATTGCGGCGGACAGCCTTGCGCTCCTTGCGGCTGAGCGCCGACAGGTCGTGGCCGCCGATTGAAATGCTGCCGGTGAAAGGCACTAGTCCGGCGATCGCCTTGGCCGTCGTCGACTTGCCGCAGCCCGATTCGCCGACCAGCGACAGGGTTTCGTGCGGCGCGATCGAGAAACTCACGCCTTCGACCGCGTGCACCCTGCGGTCAACGCGGCCGAAGAAGCCGCCGTGCAGGTCGAAGCGGACGTGAAGATCGCTGACAGATACAAGCTCGGCCGGCATGTTGGCGGCATCTTGTCGGCCTTCGGCCGTCCGTCCGCCGCCGATACGCGGCACGGCGGCCAGAAGCTCGCGTGTATAGTCGGCCTGCGGGCGATTGAAGATGTCAGCCGCCCTGCCCTGCTCGATCATCCGGCCATCGCGCATGATGATGACGCGGTCCGCCATCTCGGCGACGACGCCCATGTCGTGCGTGATCAGGATGACGCTGGTGCCGTGCTCGCGCTGGAGGTCGCGCAGCAGCTCCAGCACCTCGCCCTGAACCGTAACATCGAGGGCGGTCGTCGGCTCATCGGCGATCAGCACGTCCGGGTTCAGGGCCAGAGCCATGGCAATCATCACGCGCTGGCGCATGCCGCCTGACAGTTCGTGCGGATAGTGCTCGAGCCGCCGTTCGGCATCCGGAATTCGGACTGCCTTCAGCGCCTCGAGCGCCCTCAGCCGCGAGTTGGAGCGCGACAGCGAGGTGTGTGCCTCGATCGCCTCCGTGAGCTGCCGCCCAATGGACAGAACCGGATTGAGCGATGTCATCGGTTCCTGAAAGATCATGGCAATACGGTCGCCGCGGATGCGGCGCATGCCGCTCTCGCTGAGAGCCGCGAGATCCTGATTGCCGAGCCGGATGGAGCCTGATCCGATGCGTGCCGCCGGCTGCGGCAGCAAGCCCATGATGGCCAGCGCCGTCATCGACTTGCCGGAACCGGACTCGCCGGCGATGCAAAGCGTTTCGCCGCGCATCAGGCCGAATGTCAGGTCGGAAACGACGTCGCGCTCGCCCTCCTCGCCGCGCACGGCGACGCTCAGACCTGAGACGCTGAGTACCGGTCTGACAGAGCCACTCTCCGCGGCGGCCTGCCCGGATCGTTTGATGTCCTCCACCTTCATTCAAAGACGCAGCGGGGGAAGTAGAACGAAACCACCCAGTTGGGCATGTCGACGATCTCGCTGATGCGCAGGTCACCGCAAACCGAGACGAGCATATAGGCATCTACCGGATCCATGCCGTAGCGGCCGGAGAGCAGGTCGATCATCTGGGAAACGGCGCTCCTGGCGCCGTCCATCAGATCCGGCCCGATACCGGTTGTCACCTCGTAGCCCTTGGCGTCGAGATGCCGCGACACCGGACCGGGCGTTGTGAAACGCGGCGTCCGCAGCCGTGCATCCTTGACCAGATCGAGCGTCAGCACGGCGTTCATGGGGCTCTCGATCGCCGTGCCGCAGACCTCGCCATCGCCTTGCGCGGCGTGCGTGTCGCCGACCGAGAACAACGCGCCCGCGACCTCCACAGGGAGGTAGAGAACCGTGCCGGCGGCGAGATCACGGATGTCCAGATTGCCGCCCACGCGCCGCGGCGGGACCACCGAATGCAGACCCGGCTCAGCCGGGGCATTGCCGATGGTGCCGGCGAAGGGCTTGAGCGGCACCCGGCCGCTCTTGCCGAACAGCGCCGGTTCGAGCGAGGCGGCGTCGTACTTCCAGATATTCAGTGCCGGTTGAGAGAAGTCATCCGCCAACAGACCGAATCCCGGGATGTTCGCCGTCCAGCCGAAGCCTGACGGCTTGAACGCCTCGATGGTGATTTTCAGGGCATCGCCCGGTTCTGCCCCGTCGACATAGATTGGCCCAGTGACCGGGTTCACCTTGGCAAAGTCGAGCAAAGCAACGTCGTCGACGGTGCTCTCCATCGTCAGCTGCCCGCCGGACGAGTCCAGGCACTGGAACTCGATCGTCGACCCTGGCGCCACCCGTTCGGTCGGGACAAAGGAATTGTCCCAGCCGAAATGATGGTGGCGCCCGTGGATGGTGTAGTCGCAGTTATTGCACATCGGTCACATACACATTGTCGTAGTTGATCGGGATGTGGACCGGGTCGACATAGAGGTTGTCGGCGCCGCCCATGCGGGTTGATTTCATGGTGAACCGCTGCTCGTTGAAGACCGGTGCCCAGGGCGCGTCTTCCATGATCTTGCCGTAGATCTCGCTCCACATCTTGGCGCGGTCGCCAGCCTTGGCCGGGTCGACGATGGAGTCGGCTTCGGCCGCCTTGGCGTCGAGCTCCTTGTTGCAATACCACGACCAGTTCCAGCCGCCCGGGACGGCACCAGCGCAGCCGAGGATCGGGCCGTAGAAGTTCGACGGATCGGGGAAGTCGGCGATCCAGGCCATGCCGCCGGACCAGATCATCGGCGCACCGGCCTTGTCGCCGCCGGCGGCGATGACGTTGGCCTGCGCGAGCGATTGGATGCCGGCCTTGATGCCGACCGCCGCCAGATCCTGCTGAATGGCCTGCGCGATGCGCGGGTTGGGATCGGTGTTCATGGCAAACAGCTGCGTGTCAAATCCGTCGGGATGCCCGGCCTCGGCAAGCAAGGCCTTGGCCTTGGCCACGTCATAGGGATAGCCCTTGAATGCCTTGTCATAGCCGGGCATCGACGGCGGCAACGGCTGATTGGCCGGCACCGCACGGTTGTTGATCAGCTGGACGATGCGGTCCTTGTTGATCGCCATGTTGACCGCCTGCCGCACCTTCACGTTGTCGAAGGGCGCCATGGTGGTATTCATGGTGATATAGCCGGTGTGCAACTGGCCGCCCTCGACGACACGGGCCTTCTGCTCGGGATCGGCCATCACCTCCTGGAATTTCGCCGGCGGAATGCCGTCGCCGGGAACGTCGATCTCGCCTTTCTGGAGCCGCAGCAGCGCCACGATCGGCTCCTGGCCGATCTCAAAGGTGATCTTGTCGAGATGCGGCAGACCCTTGTGCCAGTAATCCGGGTTGCGCTCGAAGACCACGCGCTGGCCGAGCGTCCATTCGGCGAGCTTGAAGGCGCCGGTTCCGACCGGATGTTTGCCGAAGTCCGCACCGTATTTTTCGACTTCTTCCTTCGGCATGACATGCGAGAAGTTGATCGCCATGACATGCAGGAAGGTGGCGTCGGGCCGGGTCAGCTCGAACTTGATCGTGTAGGGATCGACGACGGTTATGCCCGCCAGGCTTTCCGCCTTGCCGGCAGCGACGTCGTCATAGCCTTTGATCGAGCCGAAGAAGCCGGCGCCCGGGCTCTGTGTCTTTGGATTGGTGACCCGATCGAGCGAATATTTCACGTCGTCGGCGGTCATCTCGCGGCCATTGTGGAACTTCACTCCGTGGCGCAGCTTGAAGGTGAAGGTCTTGCCGTCGGGCGCAATCTCGTAGCTCTCGGCAAGGTCGGGCCGCAGGTTGGTGGTGCCCGGCTCGTAGTCCATCAGCCCGTCGAACAGGCTCTTGATCATCGACCAGTTCTGCCAGTCATAGCCGATGGCCGGATCGAGCGTGGCGACGTCGTCCTTGTAGGTGATGGTGATCGCGCCGCCCTGCTTGGCATTCGGATCGACGGCGTCTTCGGCGCGTACGCTTGTCATGCCAAGCACCAGCGCAAGCGCCGATGCCGCCACGGTCGATATCAGATATTTTCTCATGTCATGTTCCCTTTCTCTGGTTTTCTTGGTTTTCATCTGAGCTTGATGCGTGGATCGATGAACGGTGCGACAGTGTCGGCCAGGAGATTGCCGAGCACGATGGCAAAGGCCGAAACCAGGGTGACCCCCATGATGATCGGAATATCGATGCGCTGAATGGCCTGCCAGGCTAGCTGGCCGATGCCTGGCCAGCCGAACACGCTTTCGACAACCACGATGCCGCCCATGAAGATGCCGATGTCGATGCCGATCATGGCGATGACCGGCAGGATGGCGTTGGGCAGCGCGTGCCGGAAGATAATGGCGCTGCGTGTAAGACCCTTGGCACGCGCGGTACGCACGTAATCCTGGCGCAGCACGTCGATCATCGACGAGCGCATCATGCGGGCGTACCAGCCGGCACCGAGAATTCCCATGGTCAGCGATGGCAGCACCAGATGACGCCAGGTGCCGTAACCGCCGATCGGGAACCAGCCGAGCCGCACCGCGAACACATAAAGCAGCAGCAGGCCGACGACGAATTGCGGCGCCGAGACGCCGACGAAGGAGGCGACCATCAGCGACTGGTCAGTGGCGGTGCCACGCTTGACGGCGGCGATGAGGCCCATCGTCAGCCCGATCACGACTTCGCAGGCAATTGCGCCGAGCATCAGCAGCAGGCTTGCCGGCAGCCGCGAGACGATAAGCTCCGTGACCTCCGAGCGCTGGATGTAGGAGCGCCCCAGATCGCCGCTGAGCAGACTGATCAGATAGTGCCAGTACTGGACGACGAAGGGCTGATCGAGGCCGAGCTGCCGGCGGATGTTTTCGACCGTCTCGGGCGTGGCGCTGCGGCCGGCGATCTGGCGGACGGGATCGGCGGGCAGCAGATAGAGCAACGCAAAGGTGATCAGGGAGACGCCGAGCAAGATGAGCACGGACTGGACAACGCGGCGGCCGAGATAGGCGATCATGCCCGCCCCCTTTGCGTCGGATCGAGGATGTCGCGCAGCGCATCGCCGACCAGGTTAAAGGCTAGCGCCAGCGCCAGGATCGCCGCACCCGGAAAGAAAACCAGCCAGGGCGCTGCCTGAAAATAGGTTTGGTTTTCGAAGATGATGTTGCCCCAGGAAGCAGTCGGCGGTTGCACGCCGATGCCGAGATAGCTGAGCGTCGCTTCAAGAAGCACCGTCGTCGAGATGCCGAGCGTGCCCCAGACGATGATCGTCGGCAAAAGGTGCGGCAGGATATGACGAAACAGGATGCGCGGGGCGCTTGCGCCGATGGTGCGCTCGGCATCGATGAACTCGCGCTCGGAGAGCGAACTTGTCTCGGTGTAGATGACGCGGGCGGTCTGCACCCAGTTCACCAATGCGATCACCATGGCGACGATCCATAGGCTCGGCTGGAGCACCGCCGCCAGGCAGATGGCGAGCAGCAGCGCCGGGAAAGCCATCATCAAATCGGTGAAACGCATAAGCGCGCTGCCGATCCAGCCGCGGAAATAGCCGGCCGTGATGCCGACCAACGTGCCGATCAGAAGCGCCACGCCATTGGCGACGATGCCGATGATCAGCGACGTGCGCGCGCCGAAAAGGAGACGGGTCAGCAGGTCGCGGCCAAGCAGGTCGGTGCCCAGCCAGAATTGGGCCCCCGGCGGCAGTGGTGCGCCTTCAAGCGTGAGCCCGTCGAACATCTGCTCGTTTGGATCGTAGCCTGTCAGCCACGGTGCAAGAATGGCGCCGGCCAAGACAACGGCAATAATCCCGAGGCCGAGTAAAGCGAGAGGCCGTTTTAGCAGACGTCGCCAGACGCCGGCGCGAGGCTTGGCTGGCAGACGCCCGGCGGCCGAAAGCTCAGGCGCGATCGGATTGGTCATCGTCGCCTTCTTCTTGTGTCATCGCCACGATCCTGCGCGCGGCTTCCTCGACACTGATTTGCCAGCTCATCGCCAGCGAGCGGAGCTGCGCATAGGCACGGCCGTCCTCGGCGCCCTTCGACAAGACCTCCACCGCGCGTACGATGGTCTGGCGCTCCGCGACCCGCTGACGAAGCGAGGCAATCTCGCTGGCCAGAAGCTTGCGCGCCTCGAAACTCTGCCTTGCGATCAAAAGCGCGCTATAGACGCCGGCATTGCCGACCGGTTTCAGCAACTGCGCATCGGCCTTGTGCGACAATGCCCATTCGACGCGCCCCGGCGCCTCGGAGCCGATCAGTGCTATTAGCGGCATCGGTGCCTCGCCCGGCTTCCACGGAAATTGTTCGTCAAAGCCGAGATCGACGTCGAAGAAGACGAAGTCCGCCGCCAAGGCTTCGGCCGGCAGTTCCGGCCAAAAGCCAATCGCCTCAAGGCCGATGGCCGACAATTGCCTTGTGATCGCCTGCACGGTCGGATGTGGACGATGCAGGACAAAAGCCCTAGCGCCTCCAAGGTTCGGGATACGCGCCATCTTGCTCACGACACCACCCGCAGGCGTGGCCGCCCGAACGTCTCCGTCCGGTCATAGCGGGAAAGGTAGGGATCGGGTGCCACGCCCTTCGTCAGCGTGACCGTTTTGAACGATGTTCCATCGATACGTCCGATTAGCACCGGCAAGGTAGCATGCTGGGTTTGCGGGTCGATGGCGATGTCGCCCAGTGGCGTTCGAAATGACGTTTCGGTAAAGACCTTGGGAAGGTCCGTCCATTGTGCACCGGGGTTGCGGGTGAGGATCTCGGCGAGCATGCGCACCGAGGCATAAGCCGCCGCCTCGAACGATGAGGCCGGCATGACGGAAGGCACTGGAGCCGCACGGCGATCCGCCCCCGAGATGTCGTGAAAATAGGGCCCAACGGAAAGGTGGCCATCGCCTGCCCCGTTGAGCGCCGGCAATTCGCATTCCGTGAGATTGCAGGACAGGATCGGGCAACGCTCCGGCCTGAAATGCGGGTCGCGCCGGCCAAGCTCCGCATACGCAGCGATGAAGGCATAAGAAGAAGGGCCGATGAGATTATTCAGAATGAAATCAGGTCTCGTCGCCTGTATCTCCGCGATCAGCCGCGCAACATCGACCTCGCCGAGCGGCAGATAGCGTTCGCCCAGCACCTTGCCGCCAGCGTCCGCAATCAGGTCGCGCGCCACGCGGTTGGTCTCCCAACCCCAGATGTAGTTGGAACCGAGCAGGAAGCCGTCGGCGGCGAAACGAGGCACGACATAGGCAAGCAGCGGTACGAGATGCTGATTGGGGCAGGCGTGTGTGTAGACGACATGCTCGTTGGCTTCGAAGCCCTCGTACGGGCAGGCGTACCACAGCGTGCCGCCTGCCCTCTCCAGGATTGGAATGACCTCCTTGCGGCTCCACGAGGTGACGCAGCCAATGATGTGACGCGCGCCGCTGTTGGCGAGAATGTCCGCGCAGCCGCTTGCATAGCGATCGATGTTGCCCTGCGGGTCGCGCTCGATCGGGATGAATTCGAATGGGATAGCGGGATCGGCGTTGACGTCGGCCATGGCGTTCATCGCACCCGCACGGCAGGATTCGGACACCAGCTGGTAGTTGCCGGACCGCGAATAGAGAATGCCGATCTCGATATGCCGTTTCAAGCAATGCCTCAAAATGACAATGCCCCGCAGCCACCGCCGCCAGGCGAGAGCATACGAGGCATTCTTGCCGCCCGGCGGTCAGAGCCGGTATTTGTCCTCACCGTATTACGCCCGCGCTCCCAGTCAAGAGCCGCCACGCGAAACTTTGGCCAGCCGAAACGGTTCGGCGCGGAGCACGCAACTCATGCCGCTGGTCGTGTAGAGTCCGCCAGGAACCAAAATTGCTGATGTCCAGGATGGGGCCGGACAAACCCGGTTCGCTACCATTCAAAGCAACGACTTTAATATCGGTTTACCTGAATCTGCTAGCAGCAATGACGCCGGTTTTTCGTCGGTCAAGCAAAGGGTTCCACCTTGCCGCAGCAATTCAGCACTCCGTTCTGTCACCGGGGCGATCGCAACTGGCCGAGGTTGCACGGCTTCATGGGCGTCGAGTTGGAACGCGCGCCCGATGTTCTCGTGCCTCGCGTCGCCTTGGCCCGAAAGCTCGGTGGATGGGACTTTGGTGGCGGGAGCCGGGCTTGAGCGTCATTCGCGCCTTGCAAGGCGCCGACCTCCCGGCAGTTGCGAACATGTTTCAGCGCGTGCTGTTGAAGGAGAGGACCGAAGCGCCGGCCTCTCTCGTGGAATACATGAAACGGTTTTATCTGGATGCGCCCGGTTGCGCAGACAACCTCCGGTCGCTTGTCCATGTCAACGACGCCGGTCGCGTCTCCGGATTTGTCGGCGTCCACGTCCTGCCGATGACGTTCAACGGCCGACAACTACGCGCGGCCATCTGTAGCTCGCTCATGGTCGAGGACCATGAGCACGACCCGCTGGCCGGCGCCCGCTTGCTGAAAGCTTACCTGGATGGTCCGCAGGACATCTCCTTCAGCGAGACGGCCAACGATATTTCCGTGAAATTGTGGACCCGGCTGCGCGGCGTGGTCCTGCCGCAATACAGCCTTGACTGGGTCCGCGTGATGCGCCCCGCGGCCTTCATGCTCAGCCTTTCCGCCAATCGCATGGCGCTTGCGCGAATGCTCAATCCGCTGGCGCGTACAGTCGACCGATTTTACTGCAGAAGGATGACGTCCAGCGAACGACGCTGGTCGGGTGTGGCGGTGGACGGGGCAGGCCACGGAGCATTTCGTACATCCGAAATCGACAGCCACGCATTTGCCAGGCTCATCGAACCGTTTACCGCTCAATTCGCCCTGCGCCCGGAATGGACGGAAGACCAACTCGACCACATCCTGACCGATGCGGCACAAAAACCGGATCTGGGCGAGCTTGTCTACGTTTGTGTGACGTCGCCAGTCGGCACCAATGTCGGCGCTTTCGCCTATTACGCACGAAAGTATGAAATTGGTCGCGTGCTGCAAATCTTCGCCCTCCCCGGCCAGGCGGGCCCGGTGATTGACTGCCTGATCGATCACGCCGCCACGCGCGGCGTCAGCGGCCTGCGCGGACGCATTCAACCTGCACTTCTGGAGGCGATGCTTGGACGACGCATTGCTTTCCTGACCGTTGCCTCAACGGTGGTACATTCACGTGATCCAGAGCTTTTGGACGCGATGAAGAACTCGCAAGTCTTTCTGAACGGGCTTGCGGGCGAGCAGTGGAGCCGGCTGATCGGTAGCCGCTTCAGCTGAGGCGGGATGCGTTCAAGTTCAATCCCGCTCTATCTATTTGTTTTAGCCGCGTTCCACTTGGCTGCAAAATGCTTGGGTCAAAACCCAATCACTCTGAACGACCGAGTTCGACCCTTTGCCGTCATCCAGTTGGGAGCGTCGCATGACGCGATCTGACCCTTGTCCGACATTCGGGCTCTCATGCAGCAGGTACACAGACCCGAAAAGCTGTCTTTCAAGGGCGGCGGCAATGGCATCAACCTGCGACCTGCTGTAAGCTTGGAAAGCGGGTAACAATCCGCGAAGGATTGAGGGATGGAACGTCATCTCGCAGCCGTCCTGATTGCCGATGTCGTCGGCTATGGCCGCTTGAGCCAGATCGACGACGAGGGTACGCGTGCGCTTTTCCGAACCGACCTGAACGAAGTATTCGAGCCAAGGATCGCTGCGCACCATGGTCGCCTGGTGAAAACCATGGGAGATGGGATGCTGGTCGAGTTCCACAGTGTGGTCGACGCCCTACGCTGCGCGGTCGAAATCCAGCAACGGAAGGCGGAGGTGAACGTTCTCACGCAGCCAGAACGGCGGCTTGATTTCCGCATCGGCATCAATCTGGGCGATGTTATGGTTGAGGGTGACGACATCCACGGCGATGCGGTGAACATCGCCGATCGGCTGCAAGGGCTGGCGGAACCTGGAGGAATCGCGATTTCCGCCACCGCCTGCGACCATGTGAGGGGAAAGGTGCCGATCGGCTTTGCCTCACTCGGCGTGCAGAAAATGAAAAGTATCGCCGAACCTGTTCGCGTGTACCGTGTCTTGATCGACCCCGCTACTGCGGGCAAGATCGTCGGTGCCAAACCAGGCCTTTCTGCCGGCGACAACAGTAAGCCGCCGGTAATTGCGGTTTTGCCGTTCGAAAACCTGAGCGCCGACGACGGCTGGAGGCGGCTGGCAGACGGCCTGTCGGCCGACATGGTCGGCGACCTAGCGCGCTATCCCGACCTTGCGGTCATTTCGCGCCAGACCATGCAGTCCTATCGGGGACGGGCGAGCGACACACGCTCGGTTGGACGGGAACTGAACGCCGATTACCTGCTGGAAGGCACCCTCCAGGCGATCGGACAGCGTGTCCGCGTCGCGGTGCAGCTGGTCGACACCCGGACCGGAGCCAACCTTTGGTCGGCGCGGTTCGACGAGTCGACCGATGATTTTTTTCTCATGCAGGACAGCATCACACAGAACGTCATCAATGCCCTGGCAGGCACTTTCGGCAAGCTCGCCAATCTCGGGCGTGAGGTGGCTCGGCGGAAGCCTCCCTCGAGCCTGGGTGCTTACGACTGCTATCTACTCGGGGTGGAACTGCACGACAGATTCACGACCGATGCGAGGGCAGAAGCCATACGCATGCTGTCCCGCGCCGTGGAACTCGACCCCGGCTTCGCGCGGGCCTGGATGACGTTGGGATTGGCACATGCGGTCGATGCCTTCAATGCCTTCACGCCAGATTCAGCCGCTTCGGTCGAGCGCTGGCGAGAATGCGTGGAAAAGGCTCTGGCGCTCGACCCTACCGATCCGATGACGCGCCTTTACATGGGCGCTCTCCGCGCCATTGGCGGCGATATCAGCGGGGCCGCAGAGGAATACGACCGGGCGCTGGCCCTGGCACCCAATGACGCCGATGTGCTGTCGATGCTTGCCTCAAGCCGAGCTCTCGTGTGTGGAAATCCGGAAGAAGGCTGTGCTCTTGCCGAACGGGCGCTTCGCCTCAATCCGCAGGCTCCGAGTTGGTACTACGCGCAGCTCGCCCGGGCGCGGTTCGTCGCCGGTCGCTATGCCGACAGTCTGTCGTCGCTGCGCCAAAGTCCGCCGGATATTCCCGTCACTCTGATGTTCCGTGCCCTGTGTCACGCGCTGCTCGAAGAGCCGGCGCAGGCGCAGTCGATCGCCAGGCGGATTGCCGTCGAGTTTCCAAGGTTCACCGTCGAGAACTTCATCCGAACCTATCCCGTCACCAATCCTCTGGCCCTCGCTGCGATTAAGGAAGGGGCTCGTCGCGCAGGTATAGCGTAGAGCCGAAAACGGTGCCGAGCTGAGGAGGGGGACGCGCTTCCTGGATATGCCACTTGGTAAGCCGGGCCCCGCTTCCGGCACAGGCTGAAGGTCTGCTTCGTAGCGCTAACTCGGCGCTGGCGTGACCCCTGCTAAGCTTCCGCTCCTGGCGCGTCCCTGGTTCAAACACCTGAGCCGCAGAACGCCAGAAACGAGCGTCGAAAGGCTGGCTGGGGTGGTGGAGAGCGGAAATTCCGATCCGTCCCTTCAACGGGAAAACGCGCCACACAAGCGGAGGTTTGCGCGCACTGCAATGAACGCTGGATGTCAACCAAGGCCAGCTTCAAGCCGAATAGACTTGGAAGCAAGACGCCAGTAAAGTTTGACCAATGGGTGCAAGGAAGGCGCCCTTGCATATGGCCAACGAATCCATCCGACGCCGGCTTGCTGCCATTTTGGCCGCTGACGTGGTCGGCTACAGCCGGCTCATGGAGCGCGACGAAACGGCTACGCACACGCAGCTCATGGCGCGGTGGAAGGATGTGCTGGAGCCGCTTGTCAAACGCCATCAGGGCCGTGTCTTCAAGCGGACCGGCGACGGCGTGTTCGTCGAGTTCGGCAGCGCCGTCAACGCCGTCGAATGCGCCACCGCCCTTCAGCAGGCCATGGCCGCCGCCAACGAAAACGTGCCGCCGGACCGCGTCATCGTGCTTCGCGTCGGCGTCAACCTCGGCGACGTGATGGTCGACGACAGCGATCTCTACGGCGACGGGGTCAATGTGGCCGCCCGCCTCGAGACGCTCGCCGATCTTGGGGGCGTGGCGATTTCGGATGGCGTTCGCGAACATCTGCACGGCCGCATCGGGGTCGATTTCGTCGACAGCGGCCATCACGAGGTCAAGAACATCGAGCGCCCGGTGCATATCTGGACCTGGTCGCCGAACCGCGCGGACGGTGCCGTCAAGGCTGCCGTCGAAGCCCAGCCGCGGCTTCCGGCAAAGCCGTCGATAGCCGTCCTGCCCTTCGACAACATGTCCGGCGACCCGGAGCAGGGCTATTTCGCCGACGGCATCACGGAGGACATCATCACCGATCTCTCAAAGGTCTCGGGCCTTTTCGTGATCGCCCGGAATTCCTCTTTCGCCTACAAGGGCAAGGCGCCGGATATCCGCAAGGTGACTCGGGGGCGGGGATCAGGTGTGCCCGGTGCACGGATCGTGGAAAATCATATGCGCGTCGGCGGCGTCGGGTCTACCAACCGGCAGCCCTAGAGAAATACATTGCCCCATTTCGCCGCCTGTTTCCTCTTAGGACCCCTGCCCATCCAATTGCCGGGCGCGTAGGTAACGCGGCTACTTCACCACTCCGAAATCACATGACACGCAGCCGCCGTCTGCACCCGGACCATTGCGCAGCCAGGTCAAACTTAGGTCCCCATGATCGAGCGAGGCTGAGGGGCGCACCTCAATTCGGGCCGCGGGTCAGTCGCTCGATCCGTCCAACACGGAAGCAAGCGAACCTCAAATGCAGTCTGTCTCACAACACTGCGCTGGCTATAGCCAAGTTCATTTCATCAGTCTCGTTGCAGAATTCGTTGTCAATAAGGCACTTGCGCCAGCAAGATAAATTGAGCCATTGCCGTTCATCTCGATCCGGTTGACCACAAAGATGCGAGGCTTACTGTCGGTCGACAATGCACCGCCACCTGTAAGAAAAAGCTTTTGTGACGGCAGATAGACTATACCGCCTAGATCTGTATCGCCACCGCCAATGAGCGTGGAGGTTCTCTCCACGCCTTGGGGTTTTTGAGCTAGCGCGATCCCCATCCACGGGCCGCTGGTCGGCGCCGTCAGGCGTAGCTTGGCGCCGGCCTGCATTGTGGTGGTGGCCTGATCGTCGAGTAGAACGATGGTGGTACCGTCAGCTGCATCGAGAACCGCGCCGGAGGAGAGCGAAAGCCCTCCCGTCCTGATAACATACGTTCCCGCGGCAAGATTGACCACCGCTCCGACCGATAGAGTGAGCCCTCCACAAAAAGTGCCGGGAACGAGATTTGCGGTGGCGTTTTTGATCACCAGGTTATTGTAGGTGCAGACATTGTCTGTTGGCCAGACCAGTCGGGAGATAATGGGATCTGCCAGCTCTTTCTGATTGAAAACCGGTTGAGGGTTGAAGCCGGCAGACGGCCCGGAGGGGCCGACGACTGACGTCACCAATGTCCTGATGGACGATGAGCCATTCGTGGCTAGCGCAGACCCCGATCTTGAATTCACCTGCGCAACGCATTTCTGGCCATTTATCGACGAAGACCCCGAATTCGACCATGCGTTCGAGGCGGACCGATCTAACACGAGAAGACAGACTGGGTATCGCGGATAGGCAATCGCGGTTGCGCTTCGGCTAATATCAAGTTTATCGACGCCAAGGATTGCCGAGAAGGCCAATTCCTGCGGTTGGTGCAATACAACCGTCACGATTGTGGGATTGGTTGATCCAACCGTGTGGTGGGCGTCACCACTATAGGGACTTCGCGTGGCCACAAAGGTGGGGCTGGCGAAAGTATCAACGTTCTCCTGACGCTGTTCCGACGTCATATCGCTGCTGTTCGCGCTTGCCACGGCCAACTGAAGGGCCGTGGAGTCGGCTCCCTCCTGCAACTGTTGGGCAGTTCGGCTCACGCGCGCAAAGTCTATCGCCACTCCGACGCCCAAAAGCACGACTGGCAAGACCAACGCAAACACCACGGCGAGGTTGCCGCGTTCTGAACGCCAAAACGTCACACGCATGGAAGCCCCCTTCATTTAGCTGGGACTAACCTAGAGGCAGCATATGGAGGGTCCGTTTCGCGAGCCGGTAAAGTTGTCTCGATCGCAATCAGCTTGCGGGGAGCAGCTGAATCAGCGTCTCAAATTCACCACGATGACGCCGCCGAGCGCCAGTGCGCCGCCGTCTGGCGCCGGTCTGGCGATCGTCAAGGCCGGCCCGCACGCATCATCGCACGCGCGATGGCGAGCTGCGCTTCGACCTTGGCATTTTCCTTTTGCGTCATGTTGTCGGCTGCGATCAGGCGACGGAGCGACCGCATCACCTCGCCGTGCCGCCAACCGGCTTTCATGGATGCAGTCAATTCACGATTTGCTGAAACGCGCTGTTTCCGCCCGGGTGGAGCTAGCCTGTCAGTTTAGTGAAGTCGTGGCGCCGCGCCCGAACATGTGCCAGCAAATTCGTTTCGTTTACGACCCCTGATTGAAAGAGATTCAGCGTGGTCGAGGCCAGAATCTGACTATCGAAGTGCTGTACCATTTAGCGTCGGCGGTTATCTGGTCGACAGCCCGCTGGCAAATCGCCCGATCCTTAGGTCTAAGGAACTGACTTTTCAGCGCTCGTAGCATCTCGATGCCTTTAAAGGGGAGTCACTTGTCTCCCACGCGAGCCCATGCGCGGGTCTCCGGAGAATGGATACTAAACGCATCCAGACAGAAAATTGCCATTCGTTTGAGTGGTACCGATGCGGGGCCTTCGCATCGGTGACGTGGTTGCGATCACGGCCGCGGTACGGAGGGGGTCACCGACGACCGTATCAGGGATACAACGCACTTCCTTAGCGGGCGGCCCAGCAGCTTGGGTTAGGGGGCGGCCGCTGGGCCTGACCAGCGAGCCTTTAGGGAATGCTCGACTGGCTGGTTGGTATTTTAGATACCTCTAATATAATCGAACCATGCGAACGAAGTACGCGGCGGTAAGAAAGTGGCTGGCGTCCGATTCACTTACCGCGCGGTTTTGCCTTGGGTTCTGGCGAGCTTTCGGACGGGTTTGCAGCCAATTTTGCAGATCGCCGATCTGTTACCCACAGGGACTTTTTCCTCGCCACCAAATCGTCACGATCGCCCTCAGCGGTCGCTCGGCTATGCATGGCAGCTATGGCGTAGTCGGCTCTGTTGGTTCGATAGTCTTCTTTTTGGACAGTCATCGTTTGCTCCCAGTTTCATAGCCCCTCTTTTGCCCTGGCGGGGAGATTAACTGCCGGTGCATTACGCGAGTCAATCGATGAAACGACCACTCCGCAGTCGCGAGGGCGGGGAGCAACCCGACAATTTTTATCGTTGGAACGGCTTACAGAGTGCAACACAGCCGCCCGTTCGTCGGGCTGCGTTGATCGCGTCCATGTTGCCCTTCAGCTCGCCGATCTCGAGCATGCGCTGAGGGCGGGACGAAGTCTATGTGCCTTGACGGGATGCGGAATATATTCCTATTTTGCGGGATGCCGCACCCTCGCCGACACGAAGCCGTTTCCGAATATCACCTCGCCAAAATTGAACCACAGGCGTGGCTTCTGACGGTAGAACTCCGCGACGCGCAGTTGTCGCTCAAGCCATTTCATGAGCATTGGGACGTGATCGACCGGCTGCACGGGGATATAAAGCGGGCGATCAATCTGCTGAACGGCAGGCCGGCCGACTACGAGCGGCCGCATGCGGCGCCGATGTCGGGTAGGTAGAACACCTACAGCGAGGCAAAGGACGCCACCCAAACGCAGCGCTAATGCCGCACAATATCAGCGAGTTTCAGGCGCATCCTCTGGCCCTCCGCGAAGGCTAGGGCGAAGGATTCCAGCACGAATGCGTAGATGCGTTCTTCGTCTTCCTCGACTACGTGCACCGACCACTCGCCGTGGACTTCTACCACTTCAATTCGGGTTTCCAAAAGGCCGTCATAGCCCTCTGGATTATCACAGGCAGCGCGTTGGGGTCTGGGCACCGCTTTCCTCCCATGTTGCGAACTATGACACAGCGGCCCGCGTCGTTGGGGCTCGGCCGCCGGGCCTAACCGGCGAGAAAATGGTGGACTGGCCGGCTGACGAATAGATGCGCTCAAGTCAATTCGAAGCGAAACATGCGAACGAATGGGCGAGCTTTTTGTGCTTGGATCTACATTAGCCGCATAGCAAATTGGCTGGACGGGCGATGAACGACAAGCCTGCGACGACGTACATCGTTAGCCTTTTCGAGAAGCCGTACTGGCGCACCGTGCTGACCACGAAGGACAAGGCCAAAGCAGAGGCTATGCTAAAAGAGATCGGCGAGGGCGCCCGGATCGAGGCGCCTAACCATCTCGCCGCCACGGCTGTACGACAAAGCCCCGCTTCGGCAGGGTTTTTGTTGGTTATGGCAAGCGGTAAAATACGCCGAAAACCTCGATAGAGTCAACGCGATGGTTCTGTGTTGACGCGTAGTCGAGCGTATGCAGCAGCGGAAGACGCGCTGCGGTCGCCAACCCAAGCGGAAGATTCCTATGCTCTTCGACACAGCCGCCGCACTTCTCGACTGGCTGGGCTTGATCGTTTTTGCGATCTTGGGCGCGCTGGTCGCCTCGAGCAAGCAAATTGGACGTAGTCGGCTTCGTCCTGCTCGGCACGGTGACGGGCATCGGCGGTGGCACGCTGCGCGACCTTCTTCTGGGCTTGAGCCCCGTTTTCTGGGTGCGGGAGCCCGCCATTCTTCTCGCATGCGTCATCGTATCATGCGCAGTGTTTTTCACCGCTCACATCCCGCAGAGTCGCTACCGCTGGCTCCTGTGGCTCGATGCCCTCGGTTTGGCGCTCTTCGCTGTCACGGGTGCGGAGCGCGCTTTGCTTGCAGGCTTAGGCGCGGTGGTGGCGGTGGCAATGGGAGTGCCGGCGGAATCTTTCGTGACGTGCTGGGCAATGAAAGTCCAATAGTGCTTTCCCGTGAAGTCTATGTCACGGCAGCGCTTGCTGGGGCGATGGTCTTTGTTGTGCTCACGAATATCGGCTTAAGTCGCGAGGTCGTGCTCGGGGCAGGTCTCATTGCCGGGCTGCTCGTGCGCGGCATGGCGTTGCAGAAGGGATGGTCGCTGCCACGCTATCGCGAGCGGCGGGGGCGAACGCCCGATGAGATCGACCGCCTGGATCGAAGTGCATAACGTCCCCGAGACCTGCCAGTCCGCCCCCGGCGCTATGCCAACATCTCCCGCCGCCGTGCTTGATAGGAGCCCGGCTTGAAGTGTCGTCCCAAGTGATCAACCCTTAAGAATTTCAAGGGTGGTCTCCCGGGTTTCAGTCGTGCACGAGGCTGACATCAGCGGCAAGTCGTCTGCGACTTTTTCTTTGTCGCCAATCTTGTCCGGTCTGGACGGTATATGACGCGACGCTAATTTAATGCCAATGGCACGTTTTCTGTTGAGCCTCGTTTCGGTTTTATTTTGCAGCACGCTTCTCCAAGCGCACGCGTGGCAGCTCTTCGGCGTCAGGCAGTTTGGCTTCATATTCGATGTTCCCCCTGGCTTTGTCCTGACGCAGCGTTCGGACCAGGGCGCGGAATTTCGGGGCGAAAACGATGCCCTTCTTACCGTGTGGGGCGCAAGGCTCGGCAAGCACAGTTTTCGCGCAGAGATCGAGCACCGCATGGTCGAGGATGAAAAGCGGGGCTGGAAACTGACCTATAGGCGCGTCACGCCGAGATGGGCCAGCTACTCGGGGATCAAGAACGAACACATCCGATATGTCCGCGCCATTGCGGTCTGCAACGACCGTGCCGCGCTCTTTACCATAAATTACAGCAGCGATGAAAAAATCCCGTACGATCCGATTGTGGCGCGTATGGTGCGATCCCTGGCGGAAGGTTGCTGAGAACCGTTAAAGAGTCCATCCATCTCAAACCCGTCATGGCGCTTTTCGCCGTTGCTTCGAAGACTGATCGTCAGCCGGTATCATTCAAGCCCGTCCGGCTCATAGCCCCCGGAGCATTGACGAAAATGTAAAATCCCGCCCCAATCGTAATAGATTGTTTGCTGGGGATTCGCATGAACCGATTTCTCTTTGCGGTTGCCGACTTTCTGTCCCGGCCGCCTGGCTTCTATTTGATGATCGCCGCGATGGTTGCTTGCACGGCGATGGTTCCTTTCGGGCTAACAAACGTAGTCACCTATGCGCTTTCAGTAGCTGCGATTGTGATTACCGGTGTCGTCCTGATCCAGGGTTATCGCGACACCGCTGCTATTCATGCAAAACTTGATGAGATCATCGTTGCACTGCAGGAAACGAGGAACAATGTCGTCGGGCTAGAGCACGCCGAGCCCGAGGAGATCCAAGCCCATTTGGCGCGGCTTGAAATGGAAGCGGCGGAGGCCGATCGAAAAGCAGAGGAAGACGGGCCTCTGCCCGCCTGAGCGCCCGGCGGCTTAGTCCGACTGGGGCACGGTATCGCCAGCGGGAAGGGCAGAAGCGGAAAGCCGCCCAATCGAGGGACTTTGCTCCTCATGCCGAGTTGGCGATTTCTCAACGGAGAAAGTGCCATGTCTAGGAAAAACCGTCTTGATAAAGACCCGGCCGAAGGCAGCCGCTCGGTAGTCGATGGGGAAGCAGGATCTGGACGAGGTGCATGCGACTGCTTGCTGAAAAGCGGTCAACGATTCCAAAGAACAACGCGTTCCCTTGCTTGGTCGGACCCGCTTGACCTTCGCGGGCCGGCGAGACAGTCGGCGAGCGATTTGCGCCGCCCGCCTAGCGCATCAGGCCCGCTGCCCGCAGGGCATCCTCGATGATCTTCTTCACGCCGGGTTGGCCCGATTCCGGGTGACGCGGGAACTGATGGATGGCAGTCGACTGTCGGGGCTTCGTCTTCGCATTTTCCATAGCTGGCGCCGGTGACTGGGGTGGCCGTTGGCTGGCGGGGACTTGCGGCCTCGATTTCCGGGAGGCGCTTTCCTCCGTTGCCGCGATGCCCCAGAACTGCGCGATCTCCCGTGTGGAGGCGATGCCGACATCAAGCATATAAGGTCCTGGAGCGCCGACGCCGTCGCCGACCGGCGTGCCGTGGCCCATCCCGGCGATCATGTTGATTTCGATCAAGGCCTCTCCCGCGCCGTCACGCCAGACCTGCTTTGCGTGCGGGCCGGCAGCTTCCTGACGCGTCACTTTTTCAAGCCGGTGGGCTCCCCGCCATTGGCCTGCGATCGCTTCCGCGTTGGAAGGCGAAACCGTGTGGTCAGCGGCACCGTGCCAAATCGAAATCCTCGGCCACGGTCCCCGATGATCCGATGCGCCGCGGAGGGCCCGTTGCAGATCCTGTTCCGAAGGACCGCCGTGGCCGCGCATGCGATCGAAGGCCTCCGGGATGGTCGCTGCGCTGCCGTAGGGCAGACCGGCAATGATCGCACCGCCGGCAAACACTTCCGGATAGGTAGCCAGCATGGCCGCCGCCATTGCGCCTCCGGCCGAAAGGCCCGTGATGAAGATGCGCTTTCGGTCGAGACCGTGGGTGACGACCATCGTCTCGATCATCTGGCGAACCGAAAGCGCCTCTCCCGAACCACGCTTGGTGTCGCCATGCTGGAACCAGTTGAAACAGAGGTTCGGATTGTTGCCGCGTTGCTGTTCGGGAAAGAGCAGCGCAAAGCCAGCCTCGTCGGCGAGTTGGGACCAGCCGGAATGATGGTTATAGCCGGCCGCGTTCTGTGTGCAGCCATGCAGCACGACGACGAGCGTGGCGCCCTTGGATAGGTCATTGGGAATGTAGAACTTCGCTCCCAGCCCGCCGGGATTGGTACCGAACTCGGCCAGCGTCCGGAGATGGTCTGACGCACCGAGGTCGGCGGGATGTGCGGCATGTCGCGCCTGCAGCGCGGCCAGGTGGGCGATCGTATCGGAGATTTTTCGCAATGGGGCCGTCCCTGTTCTGACGCCCGGAATGGACGGCAATCTGTGCAACGCGCTTGCAGCAATATCGTTGCTGCACGCACAAGAACAAGAGAGCGCGGGGAGATGGAGTCCGGCCGACCATCTGGGCCGGCCGGGAGTAGACGTCTTCAGCCTCGACTAGCTGTGAGATAGAGCGCGTCTTCTTCGTCGTCGCGCTGCTTGCCGCCTAACGCAGCCGCTGCGCTGGCGATGAAAGCACCGATGATGAGAGAAAGCGCGCCAACCAGCGCGAAGGTGGCGCCGGCTTTTTTAGCTGTGTCGGCTGCTTCCTGTGCTCGGACTTTGGCCGCCTCGACCTGAGCAAGCACCGCATCAACCCGGGCAGTAGCATCCGCTTGCGACAGGCCA
The DNA here is from genome assembly GCF_040320645.1 of Mesorhizobium sp. M0633. NCBI lineage: Bacteria > Pseudomonadati > Pseudomonadota > Alphaproteobacteria > Hyphomicrobiales > Phyllobacteriaceae > Mesorhizobium > Mesorhizobium sp. M0633. The sequence continues at coordinate 17,324 of NZ_JAMYQC010000017.1, read as the reverse complement.
GTGCGAGCGGCCACGAGTTGGCCTAGATAAGTCTTGTCGTCGGCCGAGACTTCGCCGGCCGCCGCACTCGTAATGAGGATGCGGGAAGCTTGTGCGGCTGCTGTCGCATCGCCCTCCGCGGCCGGCGCCGCCAGCCTGGAAAGATCGGTCGGGCGGAACAGCGCATCGACGAAATACGACGTCGCGTCGCTGCCTCCGTCGTTCCCGGCGTTTGCGGTCGCGCCTGCCGAGGCACCCATTGCTACTCCCGAGGCCACTGTCGAGGCCGCCTGAACGCCGGTGCCGATTGCCGCGGACAGGGTCGAGCCGAGCACGAACACAACCAGCAGCGTGGCGAGTGCCCAAGCCATAAAGCCGTGTGGGTATCCCGGAAGAAGGTATCATCGCTGTGAACGCCGACCCATTTGGTGCGAAGGCGCCCGGTCAGATAGCCGCCCAGACCCGATGACAGCCATTGAACGATGACCAGCCAGATCGCGGTGGACATGGCAAAGGTCGTCACGCTGGCGCTCTCGTTGGACCATGGAGACACGAGGCCGGACCCGAGAAGCATCAGGATGAACGTCAGGCTCGAGGCAGCGAAGGCGCCGGCGATGATCGGTCCCCAGTTGACTGCGGATGACGAGGACTCGACCGGCGCGGCGACGTCCGTCGCCAGGATGGTTGATGCCATGAATTCCTCCTACCGCATGAACACCGCGAGAAGGATAATGATCGGAATAGGAACTCCGAGCAGCCAGAGTAGAATGCCTCGACCCATGATTGTCTCCTATCGAAAGAACGGATGCTGGAAGTAAAACAGCCAACCCAACATGTTGGGGTGGCTGGTGTGTGATCAGGCGGCCTTGGCCATTTCGTTGGCGGAAGCATCCGCGAGACCCGTCAATGCCTCGTCCGTCATGGATTCCTCCGCGAGCGTCTGGTCGAGCAGTTTGGCTGCGTCGCTCATGCCCAAGACCTCGGCCCAGCGCTTCAGCGTGCCATAGCGGGTGATCTCGTAGTGCTCGACGGCCTGGGCAGCGGAGATCAGACCGGCGTCCAGTGCGGGAGTTCCCTTGAACTCCTCCATAATCTCCTCGCCCTCCTCGATGATGCCGTCGATCGCGGGACACGTCTTGCCCTGTGCCCGCTTGCCAAGGAGCTCGAAAACCTGCTGCAGGCGCACGACATGACCTTCGGTTTCGTCCTTGTGCTTCTCGAAGGCTGCCTTCAGATCGGCCGATGATGCGGCGCGCGCCATCTTGGGAAGCGCCTTCAGGATCTTCTTTTCCGCGTAAGATATCTTGGGCGTATCGAGGAAGAGATCGTCCAATGTCTTTTCTTTCGCCAGGGCGGATTTCCTTTTGGTTCCAGCATTTTTCTGTTGTCGTTCACGGGGTTGTGAAACGCATGCTCAACAAGCGCGCAACGCCGGAAAGGTTCCTTGAGACGTGTCGCTGCACGTCACTCTAAGTTCGTGGGTCACCCCCTGGTTCAATTCACTTCCCGCTCCGCCAGCCATTTCGCTATCGAGGGATCGCATGATGCTCTGATACTTGGCGTCTCTATTATCGAGCTTCTTGAGAATATTTTTGCCGGCGCAGCCATGAACGAGCGCGCCTGACCTTGGGGATGCTGCTCGCCAAAGTCGCCGGCGGCGAGATCAGCCCTTCCACCCCAAAAGAATTCTCTGGCGACGAGAACGATGTCTCCCGCCAATCGTGACGCCGCCTGGCCTCCGATCCGGTTGCTCCAGGCGGCCAACAATGCCCACGGCGAAATAGACGTCCGGTCGTTTTTCGAATTGGCGCGCTGGAGAGACCAAGGAACAACGACCAGCTGTGATGCCTGCGGGTCAACCGCGCGGTGGGCGCTCGCCGTCTCTTTCGCACAGGTAGTTGTGAATGTCGGTTGCAGCGACCGCGGCGTGCCCGAATGCGACCGCGAGCTGGTTGATCTCGTTGACGATGTCGCCAGCGGCATAGAGGCCAGCAATGGCGGTTCGCTGATGCGAGTCGACGACCACGTTGCCGACCTCATCACATTTCGCACCCAGGTCGATAGCCAGTTTCGAGCGTATGGTGCAGCCCATCGCGGGGTAGATGGTGTCGAAGACGCGCACATCCCCGTTGATGAGCCTGACACTGGCTCCACCTTTGGAGTGCAGCGAGCCGGGCATGCATGCCTCTACTTTGACTTCAGCCCTTCTTAGCAATGCGCCAGCGTCGTAGTCCAATGCCGTGACCGCACTGGTCACCAGCATGGTGACGTCTTGGGTGTACGTTCGCAGGAACAGCGCTTTCTTCATCGCATCGTCGGCCGGACCGAACACGGCCACCCGCTTGCCGATAAGCTCATATGCGTCGCAAATTGGGCATAGCCGCAGGGAACCGGCTTCGATCATAGCCGCGATTTCCGAAATATCTGGCAGTGTGTCGACGATTCCGGTGGCCACAAGCACCGAGCGAGCTCGAATACGAGAGCTCGCGGCGACAAGGAAGTCTGTCCCGTCAAGGCAGACGTCTAGCACCATATCGTCGACCAGCTCCGCGCCATACCGCACGGCTTGCTCCCTCATGCGCGTGAGAAGATCGACGCCAGAAATGCCATCTGGGAAACCCGGACAATTGTGACTTTCGGGAATCCACTTCGCCCGACTTTCGCCAGAGTCGATGACAATCACGCGACGCAGAAAACGTCCCAGATACGTTGCGGCCAACAGGCCGGCCGGGCCGCCGCCGATGATGAGACAGTCCCATAATTCACTACGACTCGGCGAACTTCGCGCCACCACGATGGCCTCCTGACCTGCCGAATTTTGCGCCGTGACCGAAGTGTCGCGATCGCGTTGAACGAAACGCGGCGCAGGTGGTTTGGTTACATAGAAACAGCCACGCTCGTCGGCTAACTCGCAGCCCTGTGCTCGATGACCAGCTTCACGCGATCAGGGCGGTGCTGCGCTCGCCTTGCATGGTTCTTTCCAGCGGAAGCTTGCATAACGCCGTGGCACTTCAAATGCCGGAAGGCCGCGTGCTCATCAGGTCAAATCGTGGCGAGGTCATCGTCCGCGACCGAGCTGCCCTCATCTCCTTGGCAAACGGGTCGTATGGGCAGCCGGAGGCAGAGTATGCCCGCTTGATCGGCAAGCCGGCATCCCCATGTCTCGGGGCCAGGGTCGCTTCACTCCCCACAGGCTCTGGCACGACGGGGCCGGGCCTCCTACCAGGACGGCTCACCGGTGTCGCCGCTCGGTATGAAATCGCGGTGTCGTTCCAAGACAGAGTCGTTGAACGTGAGCGGCGAATGGGTTTCCCTGCGGAGATCGACGAAAATTCCTCGGGTCGCTCCTCACTACCCCCTGGCAGCCTTGAGCCGCGACGTCGAGCGGGGTCGCCATGTTCGATCCAACGGTGCCCAGTCCCGTACGCAATGGCCGCGCGTCCCGAGCAGCCTTGCTGGAGAGTTCTACTGTTCCACTGGAACTGGATGGTGCACAGGCTCTGCATGGTGAAACACCTGTCCCAGGTCGCGCGCGTCGAATGTCTGCCCGCAAACCGGGCAGTAAATGAATGTTTGGACTCGTCGTCGGCGGGGCCGTCATGCGTCTCGCCCTTGTACCCCGTGGCGATGTTGTTGGTTCGGATGCGCTTCATTCGGCGCCATCTGGCGCCTACCCGCCCGACGTCAAGGCCGACCGCCGCATGGGATGGCGCGCGCGATGGCGAGCTGCGCCGCGACCTCGGCGTGGTCCCTCTGCGTCATTTGTCGGCAGCGATGAGCCTCTAGAGGGGCCGCATCATTTCTCTTCGCGTCCAGCCTGCAGCGCCAAGACGACAGCGCGAATATGCCGACCGCGAGATCGATTGCCAGGAGGCGATGGAGCCCGGCTTTCAGGCGATCGTCGATTGCATGCTCGATGCTAGCGCCACACGCATTGGGGGAACAATGCAGGCCCTCGCCGGTTAAAGACTCGCAGCGGTCGATCCGTCTCGGTGCAGCCACTGCCGGGGTCCGTCGCCAATCCCTCCGAGGCGGCGGGCTCCCTCTCCTACTGCCCAATGCCAGATCGCCTAACCTTCAAGGCGCGCGGCCCAGAGCAGATGAAACGACAGTCGCATCTGTTCCCGGCATTTCAAAGAGCATAGGCAATTGGCGACATCCGGCCTCGTCTACGATCAGCCCCTCGATAGTCGCGACGGAGAGATGGCTCTTTAGGCGCAGCCGGATAATCGCCGCGAGTTTGTGAACCGGCACCGGCGTTGCCCCGGCGTGATGGTCTAGCAATTTATTGATCTCGGCAAGTACTTCTGACTCGCCGGCGTGGGGCAATGGTAGCATGACAGCCTCCCGTTCGGAAAAGTAACTATAAGCCGATGGGGGCGATGTGTCTGGCCACGTACGCTTTTGACAAAACGTCCTGGACTTTATTTGGTGAGTTCACGACCAACACGTACTCACTCTTTGTCGGCCCGATCGATTTGGTCGAGCAATGACCTGTGGTGATCCGGTAGCTCCTGTTCTACCGGAAGATTTAGCGCCTTGCGAAGGTAGTTGCGGATGGCTTCTGCCCTGATCCACCGTCGTACAAGGTCGGCGATAACCTTCTGTTTCCTTTTGTCGACCTCAACCATCGACGAGCCTGCATGCGACCATAGGACCGAACCATCCGAGGGCCAGAGTTGTTCCCTGGGAATGCTGTCTGGGGATCGGATAACTCGCTCCCCCGAAGGCCCCGGTGCCCCTTCGGGTTAGCGCCGATGGGCACAGCCGTGCTATCTACCTACACTTGGCAGCGCCCTCGATCAGTTAAGGTGCGGACCCGTAAGTCGGATCTATCCCGATGTTCCCACATCTTTGGTGGCTGTCCCGGGGTTACAGGGAAGTTTTGGAGACGAATGGACGGTATGCTTTGACCTGCATGGCGTGGCGCGGTGTCTGGATAGTGAGCTCGCACGCCGGGTCAGACTTGGCAGCCTCAGACGATGCAATCACGACGTCATTAGGCAAGCCTTTACTTGCTCACTGCAGTTCGCCATGGGGCATCTCGTTTCGCCACCTCCAAATCGCGGACGCCGGCTGACAGCGAGCTTCCTTCCCGCGATCAGGGGCTTCTGCGGTCGTGGCAACCGCCACCACGTCGCCAAGCTATTCCCCGCGCCATAGTTGAGTCAGGGGCATGCGCTTCGAGGATCTGAAGCTGTGTGTTCCGGGCGCCATCATCGCCGGGGTCCCAAGCCGGCGCCAAGACGGCGCTGCGGCGGCGGCGATGTTTTCTCGGCAACCGAGCGCCAGATGAATATCTCGGCCGACGGGCGCATCAGGGTTCCTCGGAAGGATTCAGAAGCGGCGCGTACCCTGCAAGCTCATCAGCGCTTCGCGCTATCGCTTTCCGTTTCGGCCCTCGCGAGGAACTGCTCGGTTGTCGAGGGAAGATGGTCCTTCAACCATTCCGCCATCGCGACCTCCTCTCGCAAGTTCTCGTCGCAAGCCCGCGCGACCTCGCTTTCGCCCAGCGATTCAGCGGCGGCAATCAGGATCGTGTAGGAGGCGATTTCCATGTGCTCGAAAGTGTAACTCGCGAGTGATCCCTTCATCACCTCGTCGCCGGCGAAGATGCCGCTCAACGATTGCGCCATCGCCGTCAGCTTGCCGCCAGCATCCTTCATCGTGGATGAACCCTCATCCATTCGGTCGAGGCAGATTTTCAACCGAGCAGCCTGCTGCCTCGTTTCATCAAGGTGCAGTCGGATTCGGTCGCTGAGCTCGGGATAATTCTCGATACGGCTCAACTGCCCGTTCAACATCGTTTCGGCCTGCTCTTCCATGGCATGAGCATCTCTAAGCCATTGGGCAAGCCATTCTCGCGCCTCTGACTTTCAAATCTCCTTAGTGGACGGAGAAGAACTGCCGAACGGTGACATTGTTCCCACTTCGTCTGGTCGGATTAGAGAGGTCCGATGAGACGGCTCTCAGGTCCGGCGCGCGCGGAGTAACATCCCTGCCTGCTCGGCACTGCCGCCGTAGTATTCCTTCGTAGATGGCGACAGCAGGGATGCCTGGCGCCGCCTTCAAAAGGGGAAGGACCTCGGCATCGAAGATGTGCTCGAGAGGGCCAGGCCGTCGCCGGCCGCGAGCCTTTTGCTTTTGCGATGGCAGGTCCGGATGCTTTTTGATGCGATAGGCCGTCGCTCTGCTGATCGACGCCTTGGCCGCGGCAATCTCGGTCGTGTGTTCCTGTCGTAACTTCATAAAGAGCCGTCTGATGGTCGGTTACATGACGGCGTGGCACAAAGGTGATTCTCCATTCTCAGAAAATCGCCAAGGTACTTCAGCCAACCGCGCTCAACAGACGTCGGCAGTGGGCGTCGCGGAGGTGGTGTAACTCCGTTCGGGCTACGCCTCACTGCGTCACACCACCTCCGCCGAGTCTCATCTTGATTGATGCTGAATCTCATCCTGATCGCTGCGCCGCAGGCAGGCACGCAGAATGGCCGCGGGGCAGGCATATTAGGCCGGCGCACACGATTACACGCAGCTGCGCCGGACCGAGTCGAGCCGCTCTCTCACGTCCTCGCCGATCCGATGCAAGCCATTGCGGCAGCGTGGGCAGGCATGGTCCTCGATGTCGACGATCCTTCCACCCGCGGCAGATGGGATGGCAACGCGCCGCGGTTCGTCCGACGCTTTCTGGCTCAGGAAGCCGCACGAGAGTAGCGTGGATCTCTATTCACCTCAAGGTGTCGAGCAGCGCCCTGGCCTCTTTGAGGTCGGGTGTCTCAAAGCCTTCGGTGAACCAAGCATACACCGGCGCGAGCAGATCGCGGGCGTCGGCATGCTTGCCCTCATCGCGCCAGAGTCGGGCGAGGCTGGTGGCAGCACGTAGCTCCCAGAACTTTGCGGATTGACGCCGGCCGATCTGGATCGCACTCTGAAACGCGGCGCTTGCCTCGCCTGGTCTTCCGCCGTCCGGCAAAGCTGTCAGGAACTGCCCTCGCAATCGATGCAGTTCGGCGTCCGGCCAGCGCTGCCCCGTCCGCTCGACCGCCGCCTTAGCCTCATCCAATTCCCCGAGCGCCCGTAGCACGTCACCGGAGAGTGCGCAGGCGTCGGCAAGCAGGCTGAGAAAGAATGGTCGCATCCATTCTGCGCCGCTGCCCGTCCACTCCGCGAGACCGCGCTCGATCGCCGCAATGCCGACTGCTCCGTGCCCTTGGCGAGCAGTGGCCCAGCCATTGACCACCGTCGCGCCGGCGCGCCACAGATCAAATTTCTGCTCCCGGGCCAATTCCAGCAAGGATGCGGAGTGCTCAGCGGCCACTCCAGCGTTGTGGCCATAGGCACCCGCCATCGCGCTGTACATCAGGGCAAACCCTAGCGTGTTCTTGTGGCCAACACGGCGCGCCAACGCCAGTGCTTCGGCTTGCCGGCGAGATGCTTGATCGGGGTAGCCCAGCAGCCACAGCACCCAAACCAGGTGCGACAGCACGGCAACCCCAAGGTCTTGTCCGAAGGTAAAGGCTGTGGAACCGTGCCGCTCCGGGTCGTACAGCGCAATAGCTTGCTCGAGGTGCTCCCGGGCGGCGGGCAACTCGCCCGTCATTTCGTTGGTCGCCCCGCAAATCCGGTGCGCTACGCATAGTCGCTCCGGGTCGGGGTGCTGCTCGGCCAACGCGAGAATATGTCGGGCGAGGTTCTGCTGCTCTCGAACCGCCATCCGGACGTATTGGACAGCCCAGAACCCATACAGCACGGGGAATTGTTGTGACACGTCGCCTATGGCCTCGACCAGATCCCGGGCGCGGGCGAAAGCGGCAGCGGTTTCAGACGCGGCGTAGCCGTGGCGGGCGATGCACGCCTGGCCGAGCATCGTCTGGAGATGCAGCTCGCGCTCCGCTTGAGCGCGGTCTTCCGGCAAGGTTCGCAAGAGTTCGATGCTCTTGGCAAGATGGCCTGTGGCTTCCGCAGCTGCCGAGCGCCGGAACGCGCGTTCGCCAGCCCGCTGCCAGTAATCGACGGCGCGCTCCATCAAGCCGGCTTGGGTGAAGTGATGGGCAAGCAGCTCAGGCTGGGTTTCGACCACGTCCGGCCACCGCTCTTCCAGCACCTTGGCGATCCGCGAGTGCAACTTCTGTCGTGTGCTACGCAGCAGGCTCACATAGGCGGCATCCTGAACGAGAGCGTGCTTGAAGGAGTAAGTAGCTTCGGCCGAGGTGCCGCGACGGAAGGCCAGACCGGCGCTCACGAGCTGGTCCAATCCTTGCGTCAATGCCGCCTCGGGAATTCTCGCCACCGCGGCCAGCAGCTCATGGCTAAACTCTCGGCCGATAACCGCGCCGATCTGCGCCGCCTGTTTTGCGAACGGCAACCGATCCAACCGTGCCACCAGTGAAGCCTGCAAGGTGCTCGGCACCGAAAGCGAGCCCGCGATATCGGGCTGACTGGCGCGCTCCAGCACGGCCTTGGTCAATTCCTCGATGAACAGAGGCACCCCATCGGTCTGCGCCACAATCCGCTCCAGCATCCCAGCCGGTAGCGCCTGACCGACGACAACCTGGCTTGCGAGCGCCGTTGCCTGGCGATTGCCGAGCCGGCTCAGCGCAATCAAGGTCACGCTGGTTTGGCCGACCCAAGGCGCCTGAAACTCTGGCCGAAAGGAAATGATCACCATCACTGGCAATGCGGCTAGACGCATGATTAACCTGTCCAACAGCTCAAGCGAACTTGGGTCGGCCCAATGCGCGTCCTCGAACAGGATCAGCACGGGGGACCGACCTGCCTTTTCGTCCAGAATCCGGTTCAACGCTCCGAAGGTCTGCTCCTTCTTGCGCTCCGGACTGAGAGCTAGTGGCGGATAACGCTCTCCGCCCGGCACGCTGAGCAACTCGGCGACGAGCGCCACCTCTTCCAGGGTGGCGCCGAGTGGGAGAAGCAGGGCTTCCAGCTTGTCAAGCCGTGCGCCCGCAGACTCGCTGCGCACGAAGCCGGCGTCGTTCTGCCAGCGTGCGATTATGGGCTGCAGTGCGCTGTCGCGGTGATGCGGCGAGCAGAAGTACTTGAGTTTGAGATGCGCCTCCCCGGCCACGCGCTCCTCGAGCGCAGCGATCAGGCGGGACTTGCCGATGCCGGGCTCGCCGGAGATGAGCACCACCTGCCCTTCACGATCTTTTGCTTGCTGCCAGCGGCGCAGCAACAGGCCGAGCTCGTCATCGCGCCCGACCAGCGGCGAGAGGGAAGCCGCATGCATTGCCGCGAACCGGCTCTCAACCAAGGCTTCGCCCAGCACCAGCCACGCGCGCACAGGGCCAGGCAGGCCTTTGAGATCAAAGTCGCCAAGCTCGCGGTACTCGAACAAGCCGCCGATGCGCCGCCGTGTTTCTGCGTCGATCAATGCGCAGCCAGGATCAGCGAGCGATTGTAGGCGCGCGGCGAGGTTTGGGGTCTCGCCTATCACCGTCTGCTCCTGTGCGGCGCCGGCGCCCAGCAGGTCGCCGACGACGGCGAGGCCACTGGCTATGCCGATGCGTGCGGTAACCCGTTCGCCGGCCGGGGCGGCCTGGCCGACCTCCTCCAGCGTAGCCAAAGCAGCGCGCACGGCGCGCTCGGCATCGGCCTCATCAGCTTGTGGCCAGCCGAAATAGACCAGTACACCGTCCCCCATATACTTTGCGACGAAGCCGCCATAGCGACCAACAGTCTCCGCGACGCAGCGATGGTAGGTCCCGATCACCTCGCGCATGTCCTCGGGGTCCAGGCGGGCTGCGAGTGCCGTCGAGCCGACGGCGTCAACGAACATGACCGTTAGCTGCCGCCGCTCAGCGTCTGGAAGCGGCGTGGCTGCCCCTGAGATCGCCGCCAGGGATCGCGTGGTCGAGGTAACCGCTGTATCCGAAGTCGCGCGCAGGGCGGCGATGGCGGCGAGCAGCTTGCGGCGGTGGCCGATCGATATGACCCCGAGCGCCACGAGATCGTCGGCGGTGAGCTGGGGAAGCGTATCAGCTTCAATGTCGTTTTCGCGAAAAGCCGGCTCGTATTGCTGCAGGCCGAGGCTCAGGAGCCATGCCGCGATATCCACGCCCCTTCTCCTCTTCGGCTGCGGGGGGCTGCTCTGTTCCCCGGACTATATCCCAAATTGATGGAGTAGGCAGAAATCTCTCTGGCCAGGCCGCTGAAACGAAGATATCGGCCGTGGACCGGCGGCTGAACTCCGAGATACCAAGATCGCTGCCGCCGTCTGCTGCAGCGGATGGTTCGGCGCTGTGAGGACACTTAGGCAAGCCCGAATGCTAGGACCAGGAAGCCCATTGCTCCGAACCCGGCATGGATAACGATCCCGGCCCGTGTGCTGCGACGCCGCTGGACGACATAGGGCAGGAGCAACGTGATCGGCACGAGCGTCAACAGGACTTGCCAGGGGAAGGCAGCGTGGAACAGCAACCACAGTTCCCATTGACCAGCCAAGCCCGCTCCCCGAAGGCAACCTCTTGCCGCGGCAGTGCGACACCCCGCCAGACAAACTCTTCCCCAATGACGTTCAGTACAAAAAACGGCAGCCACGCGCCGAGAATCCAGTACCGCCCAGGACCGAGCGGCTCGAAAGCCATGAACGAGGGATGAAGAGTCTTCCCGTCTTGCAGCATCAGGAGCGCGGCGCCGATGCCGCCGGTCAGCACGCCGACAGCCGCCAGCCCTCCAATTGCCCAGAGCCAGTCGCCGCCATTCATCAGGCGAAGCCACAGCCGCGCGCCCAACGAACCCGGCAGACGCCGTTCCCGATACAACAGCAGGGCAGCCGTGAGAAGCAGGGGGCCAAAAAGGACGATGCTTGCGGCCAGGAACCACATCACCACAGGCTCTGCCCCGGTGGCGGAGACGAACGCCGGGACGGCTACCCGCGTTGTCAGGAACAGCAGCAGAGCACCCGCGCCGAACAGAGCAGCGGAGCCGCCCAGGCCCAGCGGAGGAACCCGATCAGGCTCCGGCCCGTCGTTCCTTTCATAACCGTTTGCTGTCAATGGCCATTCTCCCGCCGTACGCCGAACGAATAAGTTAAGCCGTGCCACGAAGCGGCATGAGCATTGCACCGCTTAATGAGAGCAGGTTATCAGTGGATTTATGGACCGCATAATCCGCCGCACATCGCGCCGATGCGAAGGCGGGCGTGAGGGTGGCCTACTGATGCCGCGCGAGCCGGTCCATGGGTGCGTTTGCTTCGGCCAACTTGGCCAGCGCTTGGTCGTGACCCGGATGGGACCTCACCGCCCGTTGCGAGACAGCCAGCGAGGTAGCCGGTCTTGAAAACTCTCATTCCCTTAAGGGATTCCACAATCTGTTTAGGCAACAGATGGGCGTGGTAGCATCAAGGATTTTGAGGTAAACTTTGCCGCCTTGAAATCGTGCCGCGTCCTCCGGCTTGCCTTAGGAGATGTTAAATGCGCGGGTTCTTGCTCTTCATTCCGCTACTGCTTCTACACATCCCGATTATATCGCATGCGGCCGACATTCACGACGCCGCGAAAGAGGGCGACGTCGGGGCGATCACGGCAGCGCTCGATGCAGGTGCCGGCGTCGATGAGAGCGATGGAGACGCAACGCCGCTCTATTTTGCGGTCATGATGGGCCACATAGAAGCGGCAAAACTGCTCATAGAACGTGGCGCGGACGTCAACGCCCAGACGACTTGGGGTCCCCCGCTGATGGCGGCTGTAGGGGTAGGCAAGATCGATCTGTTAAATCTTTTGCTGGAGCATGACGCAGATCCAAAGTCCGACCGTGGCGGCGAATCCGCTCTTCATGTCGCCGTCACTCTCGGTTGTCTCGACTGCGTGAAGGCACTGGTCGAGGCCGGCGCAGACGTGAATGCGAAGGCAATGGACGGCAAGACACCACTCCATCTGGCAAAACGCCAGGGGCAACGCGAAATTGCCGACTATCTCATATCCCACGGCGTGGTCTTGCCAACACCAGCTCCGGTCTCAATGAAGTTGGCTTCTGCCGATGTCGAGAAAGGCCGAACCACCTTCACCCGCGCGTGTAACCGTTGCCACAACGCGGAGCCAAAGGGAGGGAACAAAATAGGACCGAACTTGTGGAGCGTCGTCGGCCGCGACAAGGCATCTATGGCAAATATGCGTTACTCCGACGCCTTGCTGGGCTGGGAGGGTGTATGGACGTACGAGGACCTGAACAGATATCTCTTCGGGCCTATGCTCACCACACCGGGCGTTAAGATGGAGACGCCTGGTGTCCCGGACGAGACCGAACGGGTCAACCTGATCGCCTACTTGCGCACACTCAGTGACAAGCCGATCCCGCTGCCTTGAATCGATGATCTCTTGCGCAATTACTGCTACGGGCCTGGGTCGGCTAGTTTGCTCAAATAGTTACCTTTGGTGACCCAACGGCCCGGCTACCACAGGCGAATACGCGCCGGGAACGGTCGACCCGAACTAGGCGCCAGACAGGCATATCTTTCGCAGCTAATGTTCCAGCGCTGCAGGGAGACAACGGCCGATGAAGAGTCAAGAAATTCTGGCCAACACCACCCGTCTCGGCCCGGTTCATCTGCGCGTCGTCGACATTCCCGCCGCCTTACCGGTCTGGCGTGACGTGGTCGGCCTCTCGACCCTGACCAGGGACGGCGGGATCGCCGAACTCGGCGTCGACGGCAAGACCCTTATTGCGCTGCACGCCGGGGCAACAACCGTCCTGCCGTCAAAGTCCCGCGATCTTTTTCATGTCGCCATCCACGTCACGACCCGCAAGGAATTGGCCCGAGTCGCCGCCCAGCTGCGTGCCTCCGGCCTGAGGCACAGCGCTCAGGATCATCTGATCTCGGAATCCCTTTACGTTTCCGACGCTTCAGGCAACGGAATCGAGATCTGCTTCGACACGCCCGAGCGCCTGGCCTCCAGGGAAGAGATGGCTGGCGGCGGTGTTTTGCTTGTCGCCAAGGACGGCACGAGACATTCCGGGCTCGAACCTCTCGATATCGATCGATTGCTGCAGGAGCTCGACCCGGCGGACCGTGTCAAAGTCCCGCTGGCGGCGGATTCCATCATCGGTCACATTCATATGCGCGCGCGGTCGCCCGAAACGCTGATGGCGTTCTACCTCGGCGTGCTTGGCTTCAGGCCACATATCCAGTCTGCAACGTTTGGCTTGTTCGACTGCGGCACCGAGGAACGCCCACACATGGTGGCGTTCAACATCTGGGCTCGCGACGAGCTGAAGGAGCCACCACTCGGCGCGGCAGGTCTGGAGCATTTTACCGTCGTGCTTCCCACCCAGGAAGACTTTGCGGGCGTCGCGCGACGTCTCGAGGATGCGCACGTGCCCTCGCTGCAAACTGACGGGGCACTGGACCTCTCCGACCCTGAGGGAAACCGACTGCGGATGGTGCTCGCGAAAGACTGATCTGACGGCTGTGGGCCTGAACGGGGGAACAATGACGATAAGGGTAATCGGAGCGGGCTTCGGTCGGACGGGGACGGATTCGATGCGTGAGGCGCTGACGATTCTTGGCTTCGGCCCCTGTCACCACATGTTCGAAGTCATGGCCAATGAGGACCAGAAACGGCTTTGGCGTTCGCTAGCGAAGGGCGCGGCACCAGACTGGAACCAGCTGATTGCGGGCTACGCGTCCTGCATCGACTCGCCCTCGGCACACTATTGGCGTGACCTGATTGACTTCTATCCGGACGCCCTGGTCATCCTGACATACCGATCGCCGGAAGCTGGTGGAAAAGCTTCGAGAAAACGATCCTGGCAGCTATCAGCCAGAGCACGGATCAGGAGTCACTGGGTCTTGCGTTGGTCTCCAGGCAGGTCTTCGGCGGCCGGCCGCACGATCGCGCCAATGCCATAGCCGTCTACGAAGCCAATGTAACGGCGATCATTGCGACAGTACGCCGGGTCGACTGCTGGTCCACAATCTGGGCGACGGATGGGAGCCGCTCTGCCTGCATCTTGGCGTGGCAGTACCGGACCAGTCCTATCCCAATCGCAACAACACCAAGGAGTTTCAGTCGGCCCTTGCACAGAACTAGTCTGACCGTCTGCAAGAGGTCATGGGCGTGAATTCGGCCGAGCGCGAACGGCAGGTTTGGAGAAGCACCATGTCGCGATATGGCGCATCCTTCCTGTTCGTGAACCGGAAGGATTGACCCATTCACGACAGTTGAAATCACGGTGAACGGGTCCGCTTGCGCCTGTAAAGCGAACGTACGATGTGCTACGAATCTCGCCTGGCTGGTCCTGGGCGGACCAGAGGAGCTAACGTCTATGCTATAGCCCTCCATGGCCCTCCTGAATCCCTGGGTTTGGACACCAGTTCGAGCGGAGCGCCAGAGAGATGCCCTGAGGCGCTGCTGTCACGTGGGATGGCTGCCTCGCAGGCGCCGCCCTCCGATAGCTCATGGGCGGCTTGAGGCGGCGATCGCGGGATAGTCGGTATAGCCAGCGGAGCCGCCGCCATAGAGCGTCGCCGAGTTGAACTCCGTCAGCGGCGTGCGCGTCTTCAGCCGTTCCACAAGGTCGGGATTGGCGATGAACGGGCGCCCGAAGGCGAAGAGGTCCGCCTTGCCCTCGGCGAGCCGCGACGCCGCGAGTTCGAGGTCATAGCCGTTATTGGCGATATAGGTATTGTTGAAGCGCCGGCGGAGCGATCCGAAGTCGAACGGCGCGACATCGCGCGATCCGCCCGTGGCGCCCTCGACGACATGGATATAGACGATGCCCAAAGCATCGAGTTGATCGACGATATAGTCGAACTGCGCCTGGGGGGCGCTGCTCGAGACGCCGTTGGCGGGCGAGACGGGCGAAATCCGAATGCCGGTGCGCTCTGCGCCGATCTCCTCGACCACCGCAGTCGCAACCTCCAGCATCAGCCGGGCGCGGTTCTCGACCGATCCGCCATAAGCATCCGTGCGGACATTGGCACCGTCCTTGGCGAACTGGTCCAGCAGATAGCCGTTGGCGCCATGAATCTCGACGCCATCGAAGCCGGCCTCAATGGCGTTCGCCGCTGCTTGCCGGAAATCGTTGACGATCCCCGCAAGCTCGTCGAGCGCCAGCGCGCGGGGCTCCGAAACCTCGACAAAGCCGTTGTTCACGAACGTCTTGGTCGCGGCCCGGATTGCCGAGGGCGCGACGGGCGCGGCGCCGTTCTCCTGCAGATCGACGTGCGAGACGCGGCCGACATGCCAGAGCTGCAGGAAAATCCGCGCGTCCTTGGCGTGCACCGCGGTCGTGACCTTTCGCCAGCCGTCGATCTGAGCCTGAGAATAGATGCCGGGCGTGTCCTGGTAACCTTGTCCCTGCCGCGAGATCTGCGTGGCCTCGGAGATCAGCAGGCCGGCGGAGGCCCGCTGGCCGTAATACTCGGCGGCAAGATCACCCGGAACGAAGCCCGGGCCAGCGCGATTGCGCGTGAGGGGCGCCATGACGATACGATTGGAGAGCGTCAGCGAGCCGAGAGAATAAGGCTCAAAAAGTGCTTTGTTGGTCATAGGTCACCTTGTTTGTCCCCGCCGCGACGAGGTCGTTATCAAATGGATTCGTTGGTGCTCAGGCGACCTTGCGGTACCGCTCGGCGGGATGTTCGTTCCGATAGTTCGGAAGCATGGCCTGGCGCGCGGCCTGAAGCGCGTCCCACTGACCGGCATCGGGGAGTGGCGGGATGGTCACCGGTTCGCGGCGGTCGAAGCCGACCAGCGCCGCGTCAACCAGATCGTCCACCTCCATCACGTTGGAGAGCGTGTTGATGTCGGCGCCGACGTGGCCCCAGATCTCGGTTCGCGTCGTGGCGGGCAGCACGGCTTGGACGTAGACGCCCTTCGGCTCAAGCTCGAGGCTGAGCCCCTGCGACAGAAACAGCACGAAGGCTTTGGTTGCGCCGTAGACCGTCATGCCGAACTCCGGCGCCAGCCCGACCACGGAACCGATGTTGACGATCGCCCCTTCGCCAGCTTTCGCAAGACGCGGGGCCATGGCGCTGGCAAGCCGCAGAAGTGCGGTCGTGTTGAGCGCAACGAGCCGGGCGACGTCATTGGTACTCTGCTCGATGAAGCTTCCGCCGATGGCTGTTCCGGCATTGTTGACGAGAATCCCGATGCGGGCGTCATCGCGCAGCCTCGTCTCTACCGTTGCAAGCTCGGCAGGCTGCGTAAGATCAGCCTGGACGATGTCGATCGCAACGCCAGTTTCCTGACGGAGCCGGGCTCCCAGTGCCTCCATTCGTGCCACGTCACGGGCAACCAGCACGAGGTCGTGTCCGCGGCGGGCGAACCGTTCGGCATAGGAAGCTCCGATGCCCGTGGAGGCGCCGGTGATGAGGACTGATGGAATGGTGGTCATGGCATTGCTCTTTTGTCTGATGGAACCTATATTCATGACGATCATCATGATTGCGGCTAAATATGATGGGCATCATGTAAATGTCAACGGGGCCGACGGAGAATTTTGAAATGAAGGTCAGTCGAGAGCAGATGGCGGAGAACCGTCACCGGATATTGGATGCGGCCAGCCGGCTGTTTCGCGAGAAGGGGTTCGACGCGGTCAGCGTGGCGGAAGTGATGAAGGCCGCCGGGCTCACCCATGGCGGCTTCTATGGCCATTTCAGTTCGAAGGACGACCTGATCGCGCAGACCCTTGCCCACGTCCTCGCCGCGGACTCAGGCGGAGGGGGCGATCTTCGCGCTTATGTAGGTTCCTATCTTTCGCCCCGGCATCGCGACAACTGCGCCGGCGGTTGCCCGACGGCGGGCCTTGCCGCAGCCATCCGCCATCAGACCCAGGCTGCACGCTCGGCCATGACGGAAGGCCTACGATCGCAGATCGACCGTATCGGCAAGGCGCTCCCGGAGTTGGATCCGGCAGACAGACGCCGCGCGGCGATCGGAGGCTGGGCAGCGATGGTGGGGGCAGTAATCCTCGCCCGGGCGATCGACGATCCCGCGCTCTCGGATGAAGTGCTTGAGCAGACGCGTGCCTGGGTCGATGCCGGGATCAGCCAAGTGTCTGCCAGCTAGGTGGTGTGCGGCAGGAGTGCTCTTGTCGAGAGCAATGCGGCTATCGGCGTTGGTTGGGTGGCTATCTTGCAGAATATCGCACCGCAGCGTGCAATCAGCGGGATTCGCGGACCAAGAGGGTTTCGAACTTCCCTGTTCAGGCAACCATGCTGTCGCCCAATTTCCGCTAAACTGGCGAATGAAGCCGTTCAACGGCAGAACATCGAATGACCGCTCCTGTGATGGGTTTCGGATGCCGGCCGTCTACTGAGATGGCGTGGCTCGAGGCCGGCGTCCGGAAGCCTCCAGGGAAGGAACCCGCGGGGTGGAGATTTCGGT
>NZ_JAMYQC010000016.1:0-143021 GCF_040320645.1 Mesorhizobium sp. M0633 | reverse complement strand
AGGAAGAGATCCAGGGCCGCGTCGCCCAGATCAAGCAGCAGATCGAGGAGACCACCTCGGACTACGACAAGGAGAAGCTGCAGGAACGTCTCGCCAAGCTGGCGGGCGGCGTTGCCGTCATCCGCGTCGGCGGTGCGACCGAAGTGGAAGTCAAGGAAAAGAAGGACCGCGTCGATGACGCCCTCAACGCGACCCGTGCGGCCGTCGAAGAAGGCATCGTTCCCGGCGGCGGCGTCGCATTGCTGCGCGCTTCGCTGGCCATCACCGTCACCGGCGCCAACTCCGACCAGACCGCGGGCATCAGCATCGTGCGTCGCGCGCTGCAGGCTCCGGCCCGCCAGATCGCGGCCAACGCCGGTGCGGAAGCATCGATCGTCGCCGGCAAGATCCTCGAGAACAAAGGCGCGACCTTCGGCTACAACGCCCAGACCGGCGAATATGGCGACATGATCGCCATGGGTATCGTCGATCCGGTCAAGGTTGTGCGCACGGCTCTGCAGGACGCGGCCTCGGTCGCCGGCCTGCTGGTCACCACCGAAGCCATGATCGCCGAAGCTCCGAAAAAGGAGTCAGCTGGCGGCGGCATGCCGGGTGGTATGCCCGGCGGCGGCATGGGCGGCATGGGCGGTATGGGCTTTTAAAGGTCCTCGCATCTCGACAATTTCGAAAGGGCGGCAAGGAATGCCGCCCTTTCTTCGTGCCCATTGCGCCGGTTGTCGGCGACCCGCAAGCCGGGGTATAGGGTTGTGCTTATGTTTGGACGGATACTGCCTTTTTTCTTGGGGCTGGCTTTACTGTTGGGCAGCGGCTGCGCGCGCAGCGATGATGGTACGGTGATTATTCCGAGATCGCTTGATGCCAGGCGATTCTTTGACAAAGAGCCGCCACGCCTGCAGCAGCCACAGATCGAAACCAGCGTGTTTCCGGTTGCGCCACAGGAGCCGGAAAGGCTCGAACCGCGCCGTACGGCAAGTTACAAGACATCAAACAGACGTGCATCGCGGGTCGCAAGTCCTCCCCTCTCCTCTTCCGAGCCGCACAAGCTGCTTGTCTGCAAAAACGTCAGCGAGCCCGGCAAGCGGTACCGTATGGTTTGCGAATAGGGCACTTGGTTTGGCCAGCGTTCTACCCTCAGAGGGTCGCGGCGCCTTTCCGGATGAGGTTGTCCAGAGCGCCGACCCCTTCGGCGACAGGTGGGAAAATTCACGTATCGCCGAAGGAGATTCGTCGGCGAATTTTTGTTAATCTATAATGCGAGTAGATTTTGATTTGTACCCGCGTAGATCAAATGATTATTGCCCAGAGACGGCCTATAAGTAGGCCGTGTCGACACCCGGGATTTGCCAGCGCATCGCGCTGAAGGTCGTGTGCATGGCTTACAACGGGCTGTGCCCGATCCGCCACTGATATGGTGGTGGCGTGCCGTTGACTGCGTAGTCGCCAACGATGCGATCCTTATAGATGCGTGGGTTGTGTGACGACAGGGTACGAGCATTGCGCCAATGACGATCGAGGCCAATCGGTTTCCTGGTCGAGGACGCACCCAGCGCATCGAAGATGATCGTCGACGCTTCAAGAACCAGATTCGTAACGACCGTCACCGCTTGCGACGTCTCGAGTTCGGCGATGGCGGTGGCCTTTTCCTCCAAATCGGCATGGCCGGCGAAGTGTGCCTCGTAAGCGCGTTCGATGGCTTGCGCGACCTGCAAAACGATGGCGCCGGCCGCATAGGCATTGCTGCGAATACGGCCGACGACCTGAAGCACCTGCGGATCCTGGCTTGAGCGCGGGCCGGCAGCATTGGAGTATGAACGCTTGTGCGCGGCAACGGCGGCAGCGGTCTCGTTGGCCATCGCCCGGCCGATACCGGCGAGCGTGGCAAGATGCACCAGTTGGTAGAAGGCAGCGCCATAGCGGAACTTGTCGTCATCGACGACGACATCCTCCGGATCGACAGTGGCATCGGTAAAGATCGTGGTGCCGCTGGCCGTGAGCGTCTGGCCAAAACCGTCCCAGTCGTCGATGACATCGACGCCCGGATCGTCGCGGCGCACCTGCAAGACGATGCCTTCGCCGTCGAGACCCGTCGCGCCGACATCGATCCAGTCGGCAAACAACGAGCCGGTGGTGTAGTATTTGGTACCGTTGAGGACCAGCCTGTCACCCTTGTTCGAGATGCGTGTCGAGAAAACGTCCTGCTTGGCATCGCCGATCTCGGTCCACGCGTTGCCGGCGATCTCGCCGCGGGCAATGCGCTGCGCCCAGACGCCGATAGTCACGAGCGAGGTTGAGGCCCGATCGAGGGCATTAGCTTTAAAGCGGGCGGTCTCCCGATCGAGATCCCGCTCTTGTTGAAGGATCGCGGACTCATCATTGTGCCCTCTCCCACCTTCTTCAATTCGTCATCGAGGGCCTCGCTCAACATCTTATCAAACGCCGCGAGTTGCTCCTCTAACGTCTCCTTAGCCACTGCTTTGCCCCCTCACGCCCTTTAGTGGCTATTTAGCTGAAAACACTCCCCAAAAGGCCAAGTCCAGCGCTTCCTTTGCCTCATCATCGGTGAGGTCCACCTCCTTGGAGATGGATGCCGGATCCTTGACGTCAAAGGTGGGCGGGGTCTCAGCATTGAGCATTGAGCAGGCGCGCATGGCTGTCTGGTGTCGGGGCTCAGCTGCGAGCTCGATGGTGACGGTCTCTTGATATTGGGTCATTCGGATATCCTCAGTAGTTGGGGGACGGCGGCGCTATCAGCAGAATGACGGCGCAGAAGGCCATAAAGAGGCAGCCCCAGCTACCGACCTTATCGTTCTGCTGGCGGCTCGGCGAGGCTTCTCCACACTCAGGGCAGCCGTCTGAAGCGGTGCTGGGGAAGTGTTGGCGACTTGGCCCCAGTCCTGCGCCCGCACCACTGCCGAGTCGGCCATATCCTTTTGGACGATTAGCGGCTGACCTTGCATTACTGCATCGATAAGCCCATGGCAGCGTAAGCCGGCCGCCATAGCGCGATCGCTCCAGTAACCGGCATCTCAAAGCTGTTCGAAGGCTGAGATAATCAATTTCCGGCAGAACCAATCATTGATTGGTCCTGCCTCCGCGCGGTAAAGCACAACTTGAAATCGCCATATTGCGTTCATATATATTTCCTGCTGAACAGGCTCGGCTCGCTCTCATATGTGATCGAGCGCCCGGTCTTTTTTCACCTGAAGTCGAACCATTTGCCACCCCAGGTGCAGCCGGGGTCCGCTTAAACCAAACGATTCCAGAATTACGCTGTGCGGATCAAGACAGGCCGCAAAGCTATTTCGGCTGAATGGTGGCAGGCTGTGCAGTTGACCGGCAGCATGATTCATGCGGCGCGTGAATCCCGAACTTCGACCATGCGCCAAACCAAACAATTCCAATAAGGAGCAAGCCGTGATGGCTTGAAAACAACATGAAAAGAAATCAACCAAGACAGGTGATATCTTCCAGTATCCGCACGAGGGCCTCGACATTGGGGCCTGCCCGCCTGAAGACAGGCAACGCTCACGGTTCGCAAAAAAGCTATGAGCGCTATCTGGAACTTGCACATGCCCAGGCTTTGCTCGGCAACCGCGTCGAGGCAGAGAATTACTTCCAGCATGCAGAGCACTATTTCCGCTGCGGAGCTGTCACGGGAAGCCCACAGCAGCCTGACGTGAGCGAAACGGCTGTCTTCGGCAATAACCGTCCCTTCGCTATGGTGTATTAAAAGCGTCATCGATCCACCCGTCAGCTGAAAGGTCGGTACTGACTGGCGCGCATCAAATTTCGAGCAGGGAGTAAGGGCGGCCGGTCGGCTTCACCACATGCATGGTGACATTGTAAACCGGCGCTTGATCGTTGCCTGAAGGTCGATGACGGAATGAAACGCCCCCACCTTTTTCATGCTCCAAAGAGGTCAGCCCACGAGCCGCTCTGGCTCTACCCTGAAATGCACTGCTTCCCGACGGTTGAGCTCACGCAGGACGGCAGAGAGGTTGGCTAGCCAGAGCTGGATCGGGAAATTTGGACAGGGGTTATAAGTGGAATTTCTGCCTGAACACGGCATAGAAGCCGGGAACAGGAGAGACCATGACGAAACGCCCCCGCCGTAATCACAGCCCTGAGTTCAAGGCGAAAGTTGCGCTTGCTGCAATCCGCGGCGAGCGGACCCTTATCGAGTTGTCGCAGCAATTCGATGTGCATCCCAACCAGATCAAGCAATGGAAGGACCTCCTCCTGGAGGGAGCATCTGGGGTGTTTGGCGCGGATGGGAAGGCCGAACCGGCGGCTCCGATCGTGGACGTGAAGACGCTGCATGCGAAGATCGGCGAACTGACGCTGGAGCATGCGCCACCATGAGGCGCAGCGCGACTTGCGCGTGGTCGAGCAAAGCGGTGCGTCCGGCGGCATGACGATGCAGATCGACAGAGTTCTGCAGCGGGCCGCTGAGTTCGGGCCGCGACGGTTTTGTCGGCGCTTCGGCTTCGTCGCCGGCCTCGCCAGTCGAGCGCGCGCGGCGGGCTTCCTTGCGCGATAGATAGCCTTCGTGACACTCGACCTCGCCGCGATGCCAGACGGTGATGACGACCTTGCCGCCTTTCTTCTTCGGCGTCTTCTCGTGGTCCCATGCGTGGAAATGCTGGCCCGGTTCCAGCAGCACCACCTCGCACCATCCGTCGTTGAGATAGGCGTCGCGTCTGGCGGCTATCGCCTCGTTCTGCTTTTGCCAGAACAGGTCGGCGTCGGTGAAATAGCTGTCCTCGCCGAAGAGGTCCGAGGTGATCAGGCCGGGATACTCCTGGACGGCAAACAGCGCCACCTTCGTGGAAATCGACTGGCCGCCGAACAGCCATTGCTTCAATTGAAAGCCACGCGGCGCGTGTTGATCGGGATCGGCATAAAGCGCCAGCCAGTTCTTCTGCTGCGCCTTCGAGGCCATGGTCAGATGCCGCACCGTCTCGGCGTCGATCTCCTCGCGGCGATAGGCTTCGCGAATCTTCGGCAACAGGTCGCCGAGCGCCAGAATGCGCTTCACCTGTTGCTCCATGAGCCCGAAGGTGGCGGCGATATCGGCAACGCCGCGCCCTTCCTTGATCAGCCGGGTGAAGGTTTCGTTGAGAAGCCAAGCCCCGCCCGCGCTCTCTCCACGCCGGACCGGGCCGCAGCGCTGCGCCGGCGACGCGCTCTGGCTTCAAACGCAACTGGGTCATATCCGACGGCTGTATCAGGCAGCGAGAGCCGAAGAGAGGACGCATGTGCCAGAGCTCGGTTTAATCGCTGCGCAGTATCTTTGCTTCCAGTGCGGCCGCGACGAAAGCGCGTCGAGCAACTGGCGACCGAGCCTTCCCACGCAGCACCTGCAGACATACGTCCATCGCTATCCCACTCTTCTCGGTCTGGCGACCAATATCCCGCAGCAAGATAGCGGCGGCGTCATTAACGTCGAGCACGACACGCTCGGAGCCATGGCGGCCGACCTGCACAATGACTGGCCTTTCGAACCTGCTCAAGCCGGTCATCTCCCCCTTGACAGCCAGTCTGCGCCGACAGGCCGCATGCTCAACCGAATGTCACTGCCGCGCGTCGCCCCAGTCGCATGGGCGAACAGGGTCTAGACTTTTGCGGTGCCCGCTTTGCAGGCAGCAATCCACTGCATCGCAGAGGTCGCATCTTCCAATATGCCAGCCTGCTTTGCAAAGTCGTAAAGCGCATTGCGCGCCGCACCCACAGGCTTGTGCCCATCATAGGCATCATGGCACGTCCGAAGGGCAGTTTCGTGGGCACGATCTCTGCGATCTTGCGGCCATTCATCGAGAAGATCGATGGCCTCGGCAAGACTTGCAATCTCTTGCACGATGTAGGTGCAGCGCTTCACGAAAATGGGGCTGCTGAAAGCCTCGGCCTTCATTTGTTCCTCCCGACCTGCTGAACAGCCAGTTCACGTAAGGGCGGGGCCGCATCGACCCCCGCCGATCGTCGCACAATGTGTTGTCGGCGCGATGACGCTTCAAGAGAAAAACGCGAGCGTGATGCCATCGGCCATTGGCCGAAGCATCTGAAGGCGCTCTCAGTTGTCAAGCGGTGGCCGGTTCTCTCCGCTTCGTTCGGCATGCTCTCCAATTCGAACGGCAAGTTGTAGTTCCTTTGCGGCGGGATCGACACTCCAGGCGAGGGAAGCTCGAAACCTCGCCTACGTCATTGACGAGCTCAAACCGGTCAGTGATGGCAGATTGCATGGAAGAAAACTCGCCAAGTTCTCCGACACAAAACGCCTGCGGTATGCGCACGGTGCCCGCGCATGGGGAATGGATTGAACGAGCCCTGGAATGCTACCAGGCACCCTCGCCCCTCGAAGTCACGCATGGAGAGGCGGATGCGGAAAACGCGCACGTCGGGTGCGCGGCGGAGATGAAGAAACTCCTCGGTAATGAGGCAAGGCGCTCCCTACTCAAGCCCGGCCAAACGCCGGGACTGCGGCAGCGGTGCGTCAGGGATGCGAGCCCGAAGGGGTGAAGACGACCGCAGGCCGGCTTCAGCGAAGCCCGCAGCCCGGCCCGCAGGAAGACGCCCACCTGATCTCTTCCGGCGCCGATCGGCGAGGCAACGACAAGCCAGGCGCGGCATGCGCCCTTCTCATTCGTCGTGAACCACTGCGGGTCGCCTCAATCCCAGACCCCACCGCGGCGGGTCTGGGTCGGGATTGCGGTAGCGATGCCAAGAAACTCTTTACCAAAACTTCTGTGTGGCATTTTAATTGCATGAATGGAGATTGCATGAATGGAGATTGAAGAACGAAAATACCCAGGAGAGCTGGCCTCCCCGCTGTAGGTCCACGAGCTTGCGGAAGAGTACCGCAAGGCGGCAACCCTGCTGCTTCGGCTCGGCCGGCCAGGCAAACCGCTCACTCGAGCGCCCTTCAGATTGTCGGCGATCCATGCGATCGAGCTCTATCTGACCGCGCTTTTGCTTCACCGTGGGCACAGCCCCAATCAGATCCGCAAAATGCAGCACGATCTGTCGGCGCGCACGGGGCTCGCCTTGGAAGCGGGGTTGCGCCTTCGCGCAAAAACTGCCCAACATCTTCACTCCCTCAGCCAGAACCGGGAATATCTCGTGACCCGTTACGGCCCGGAGCTGGCTGCAACCGCCTCGCAGATAAACCGGCTTACCGCTACTCTGGACGAGGTGGCGGCAAAGGTAACCATACTGATCGGCTTGTCCTCAACTATGCCGCAGCCGGTCGGCCTTACGCCGGAGACTTCGCCTTGATGCGCGCGATGATTTCCGGATCTGAGACGAAGTCATCGAGGAAGTCGTTCCACTTTTCGGCCGAGCGGCGAGCATGGGCAAGCATCTGTCTTAGCTCGAAGCCGGTGGTCAGGTCATCCCGCCAGCTGGCGCTCGCCCTCTGCGGCCAACCGCTGGACGACGGGCTCAAGGTCTTCGATCACGATGCGCGTAAGGAGTTCGGTCTGGTGTTCCATGAAAAAGTGATCGCCGGCGCAAAAATGCGCCTTGAATTGCTTCGTGGTATGCTCTTTCCAGCCGATAATGTGGTCGCCCGTAACATAGGGGTCGATGCGGCCTCCTATCGCTGTGATTGGGGCGTCGAGCGGAGAATGGGAACCGTAGCGATAGGCGTTGTTGAGCTCGTAGTCCGCTTGGATAATCGGAAGCATCATCGCGCGCATTTCGGGATCTTCAAACAGCGCCTTGTTGTTGGCGAAATTTACCTCCTTTAGCATCTCGACGAACTCCCTCTCGTCGAGTTCGTGTTCGGCCTTGCCGGTCTCGTGATTGAACTGCTGGACGTCGATGGCGAACTGGTCGTCATTGTAGATCTGTGGCGAGCGACCACCGGCCACGAAGAAGTATTCCGGCTCCAGCCCGTGATCGCGGCGCACCCGCTGGGCAACCTCGAAGGCCTGGACGCCGCCATAGCAAAACCCGAGGAAGGCGAACGGTTTTTCCTTAAGGAAGGGCAGCATCTCCGGCACGATGCCGTCGACCATGTCCTCCATCCGCATCCAGAAGCCCTCTTCCAGGCGCGCGCTGCGGCCTGGCATCTGCAGGATGCCGAACTCTATGTGATCCGGCATCTTGTCGATCCAGCGCTGGAATACGAGCGGGCCGCCGCCGGCATAGGGAAAGCCGATCAGGCGGATCGGCGCGTCCGGCTTCGGACGCGGAATGATCACCGCGCTCTTGTCGTGGCCCTGGGCGCTGTCGGCCGCGACCGGCGCGGTCGGTACCGCCTCGCCATCCGCAACGCCCCCGAGAGCGGCGGCCACCTGCGTCTCAGTATAGGCCGCGATCTCCGCGATAGAGGCACCCATCACGAGGTTCTGAAGCGAAACCTTGATGCCGGTCTTGGCGAGTTCGTTGCGGAACTCAATTGTAGCCAAGGAGTCGAATCCCATCTGGTTGAGTGCTTCGTCCATCGGCAGGCTGTCCGGATCGGCGATGCCGAGCACACGGGCGACTTCTCCGCGCAGGAAGCTTTCGATCGCCTGACCGCGTTCGCTCGGCGCGACCGAGCCGAAGCGCCGCGCAAGTGGATCTGTCGCCTCGTCGTCATTGGCCGCCTGCGGATTCTTCTGCACATTCGACAGAGGCGTGAGCCAAGCCGGCGTCTCCCCGTACTGCTTCTTGGCGAAACGTCGCCACAGGATCGGCGCTGCGGTGAGCGTGCCAGTTGAGGCGAACAGGCCCTCCAGCCGCTCGAGCGCCTCCCGATTGCGGATCGCGAGCAGGCCGAAATCGGTCAGGCGCTTGCGCAGGCGCTCGTCGAGTCCGGATGCCATACCGGTTTCCGCCCACGGACCCCATTCGATGCTGACACCTGGCAGACCCTCGGCGTTGCGGCCTTCGACGATGCGGTTCATAGCGGCATTGGCCGCCACGTAAGCCGCTTGGCCCTTCATACCGAGAAGCGCGCTAACCGACGAGAAGCAGACGAAGAAGTCGGGTGAGAAGCGACGGCTCGCATTGTCGAGAACGAGCGTACCCTGGAGCTTGGCCCGGAGTGCGCGTTCGAGTTCGCTCGCCTCCTCGATCGATCCTAGCGTGGCGTCCTGAACGATGCCGGCGGTGTGGATGATCCCGCCGAGTTGATGGCCCGCCTCCGATAGATCGCCCAGGATTCGCTCGACTCCGACCTGGTCGGCGATGTCAACCGCATGCGCCGCGATCTCAGCGCCTGAACGGCGCAAGGCTTCGAGCCGTTCCTGTTTGGCGCCGTCCGCGACGTCCCTGTTGAGAAGCACGAGGCGGCGCGCACCACGATTGATCAGCCATTCGGCCATTAGCGATCCGAGAGCGCCAAGCCCGCCGGTGACGAGATAGATCTTCTGCGGATCGACCGCGCAATCCGTACCGAGATCGCCGCTTTCGCTGAGGCGCAGGACGTAGCGTTCCTCGCCGCGCACGGCGTAGGCGGTCTCAGACCCAGAGCCACCGACGAGAATGCCGATCGCGACCGCGATTTCTGCGTCGCTCGGCTCCGCGCCGAGATCGATGTCACCCCCCCAAAGATCGGGATGTTCGCTCGCGAGCACCATCGCCATGCCATGCAGTGAGGCGCTGACCAGTGAGGCTGGACGAGCGGCGTCCGGAATTGGTCTGTCTGTTTGCGGCACGACACGGCCGGACTGGCCGACAACCCAAATCTTCGCCTTCGCCAGATTGCCATGTTTGGTGGCTGCCTGAACCGTCTGGACGAACTGCATGAGGGCGGCGGCGTGGCTGTGCGCCGCCTCGCCGATCTGTCCACTTGACGGGCCTTCCGCGCTCTCAGGGGTGACGATGACCCCCGCGACATGCGCGTCGAGCACACCGCCAGTGAGACCTGTTTCGACATTCGAAAGAACGACCGCTGTCTGTTCCGGCCCTTCCCGCTTCGCCTCGATCGCCTGAGCCAAGCGTCCGGCGAGACCGAGGGCATTGCCCAGGATAATCCAGAGGGCCTTGTCTTTCGGCGGTTGCGGCGCCGACTGCTTTTCCACCTGCCATTCGCGGCGGCAGTGCCATGCCAGCCGGTCGCTCGCTTTCGTGTCGATCCAGTGATGCTGACGCTCGAAGGGATAGAGCGGAAGATCGACGAGCCGGCGTTCATTATCCGGCAGATCGGTGAGCGTATTGATCGTAAGGCCGGCGAGGAAAAGGCGGCCCGCTGTCTCGGCGAGAGCCTCTTCGTCATTGCGGGTGCGATTGAGGCTCGAGACGAATTGCGAGGGCGAGGCAATGCCATCTAGGGCCGCCTGCGCCATCGGAGTAAGGACCGGGTGCGGTCCGATTTCAAGGAAGAGATTCGCCCCAATTTCCTTTGCCGTCATCATGCCCCGATGGAACAGGACGGGCTGGCGAACGTGGTCGGTCCAGTAGCGCGCATCAGCGACTTCCTCGCCGGCGATCTTACCCGTCTTAGCACTGATCAGTCGGCCGTCGGGCTTGGAAAAATCGAGGGTGCTCGCGAACGCCTCAAACTGTTCGAGGATCGGATCCATGAGATGGGAATGAAAGGCGTGCGAGACCTTCAACTGCGTCGTGCGGACGCCTTTTTCCTTGGCGACCTTGATCAGCGTTTCAAGTGCGTCCGTCTCGCCCGCGACCACCGTACTGGCTGGTCCGTTCTCGGCCGCGATGGCGAGCTTGACTTCGGCGTTCCGGATCATCTGATGGGCTGTGTCCGGATCAGCCGTCAGGACGACCATACCGCCATTGCGCGGAAGCTGCCCCATCAGTTCGCCGCGCTTGGTGATCAGCTTCAGCCCGTCCTCGAGTGAGAACACGCCGGCAAGATGGGCCGCCACGTATTCTCCGATGCTGTGGCCCATGACGATCTCTGGGACGAAGCCCCTAGCCTCAAGAACTCGGGCGAGTGCGAGTTCGATCGCGAACAGGGCGGGCTGGGTATATTCGGTATCGTGAACGAAATGGGCGAGCGTCCCGTCACCGTAAAGGATGTCGCCCAATCCGTGTTTGCGAAGCCGTGCGACCACCGCGTCACAGGCGTCGAAGGCTTCGCGGAAGATCGGATCGCTCTCGTAGAGTCCGCGCCCCATAGCTTCGCCTTGGCCGCCCTGTCCGGTGAACAGGGCGGCGGGAACCACGTGTTTGGAGACATCGACGCGGGCATAATCGCTTGCGCGAAGACTCTCGGCCAACCCCCTGGTTGTCCGACCGGTCGCGAAACTCCGATACTCAAAAGCGCGGCGGGCGGTGTTCGCGGTGAAGCAGATGGCGTCGCGCTCGTTGGGCTGTGCCGTATCGAGTCGCAAGGCAAAACTCTTGACCATGGCGCCCAGGGCCTGTGGCGTGCGTGCCGAAATGTTCAGCGTACGAGGCACGTCCGGGTGGTGCGGCGCATCGTCCGGCTGAGATGAACCGTTCGTCTCGCTCGGTGCTTCCTCCAAAATGACATGGGCATTCGTTCCGCCCACGCCGAACGAACTGACGCCCGCGCGCCGCGGACCCTCGGACGTCCAGGGCACAGCGCTCGCCGGCACGGCGAAGGGAAGGCGATCGAAGTCGATCTCCGGATTGGGCGTCTTGAAATTGACCGCCGGCGGCAAGGTTCGCGACTTCAGTGCCATGACCGTCTTGATTACACCCGCGACGCCGGAAGCGGCGATCGTATGGCCGATATTGGCCTTCACCGAACCAAGAGTAATCGGCGCGATGTCCGCCGGCAAACCGGCGAAGACTTCGCTGAGGGCTTCGATCTCGATCGGATCACCCAGTTTCGTGCCCGTTCCGTGCGTCTCCATGTAGGAGATCGTTTCCGGCGCGAGCGAACTGTTGATGAGTGCTCTTGCGACGACGCTCGATTGGCCCTCGATGCTCGGCGCCGAGAAGCTGATCTTGTCGTTTCCATCATTGTTGATCGCCGACCCGCGAATAGCAGCGTGGATGGTGTCACCATCGGCAAGCGCGTCATCGAGACGTCGAAGCGCAAGCACGCCGACGCCACTCGAAAACACCGTGCCGCTGGCCTCGGCATCGAACGGACGGCAGTGCCCGTCGCGGGACAAGATCATGCCCTCTTGATAGCGATAGCCCGCACCCTCGGGAATAATTGCCGTGACACCGCCCGCCAGCGCCAGGTCGCATTCGCCGTTCTGCAGACCGCTGCAGGCCAGATGGAGACTTACGAGTGAGGTTGAACAAGCTGTTTGGACGTTGATGGCGGGACCGATGAGGTTGAGGCGATGGGCCGCCCGAGTCGCCAGGTAATCCTTGTCGTTTCCCAGCATGGCCTGGAATCCGGACATGGTGTCGAGCATGCCTTCCTTGCTGAAATCGTGCGAGCCGGCTACGCTTCTGGCGAAATAGCTGTTCGGGCCGGAGCCGGCATAGATGCCCGTCGTCATCTCGGTCGAACGGACGGCGTAGCCAGCATCTTCGATGGCGTGCCAAATGTTTTCCAGGAATAGTCGGTGCTGCGGATCGAGGAGAGCCGCCTCACGAGGCGTGATGCTGAAGAAGTCAGCGTCGAAGTAGCCGAGGCCCGTAAGTGGGGCGCCGCGGCGGATATAATCGTCCGCTTCCCACTCCTCGGGCTCGACGCCCGCGCCGGCGAGTTCAACATCCGACAACTGACGAACGCTCTCGCGTCCGGCAATAATGTTTTCCCAGAACGCCTTGGGCGTATCAGCATCGGGGAACCGGCAGGCCATGCCAATGATCGCGATGGGGGTAGCTCTGTGAATGGGGCCGTTCATTTTCACCTCGTCGCTGCTCCGGTTTATCTGCTCTTTGGCTTCCGGAGCGTTAATCTGGTCTGCTGGAGCGGGTCATCGGTGCGCAGGATCAGCGCGGAGAAGCGCGTCTTTTGGTCGACACACGCCGGTTTGCGAGACCAGCCAACGTCGTGTTCAATGCATCGCCCTTCGCCGACCTTCGCGATAAAAAGTCTGCAAGCCCCCTCGGCGAAGGATGCCGGAAGACCAAGATCGCGGACATGTTAATCCCGAATTGGCGGCGAAGGCGGCGTTGAAGCTCCGGGATCATGATCGAACGCGCGCCAAAATCGAACACGTTATCCGAATCCGCGAGCGAGGGATTGTCCAGGAGCTCCCGCCAGTGAGAGGTGATCGCGCCGCACAGATCGCTGTCCTTCGCCGATCCGCTCGTAGTGGCACTGGCAGGCTTCTCGACAGGGGGTGCCGAGGTCTTGACCTTTTCGGCACACAGCTTTTCGGCGATTGATTTGCGATCGACCTTGCCACTCGCCGTTTTAGGCATCGCGCCGATGATCTGGACACGGTCCGGCGCCATGTAGCCAGGGAGCATCTCACGGACATGGGCGCGAACTACTGTCTCGAGACAGTCGGTTGGCGCCCCATCTTTGCTCGTTAGGCAGGCGATCAGTCGTCCCGTTCCATTTGCATCACGCTCGAAAACCACGGCGACTTCGGCTACGTCTGGGTGATCCGCTATAACGCTCTCAATTTCCCCAAGTTCAACCCTATAGCCGTCGATCTTGACTTGGTGGTCACGGCGACCACAGAAGAAAAAACAACCACTTTCATCCGACGTCGCAAAGTCGCCGGTCCGATACAATCTCGTTGGCGTGCCGTTAATATCGATAGTCACGAACCGTTCCTCTGTTCGCTCCTTATCCTGGAAATAACCCTGCGCGAGGCAAACGCCACCAACATAGAGCTCTCCCACCTCTCGTGACCTCACCGGTCGGGCATCTTCACCTAAAATAAAGAGTTCGACATTCGGCAGAGCCCGACCGATAGGCGGTAACCTAGGCCATCCGGCTGGATTGCTATCAAGCTCGTGACAGGTGACGACGTGTGTCTCGGAGGGACCGTACTGATTGAAGAGCCGACACTCGGGGAGCTTGCTGAAAAACTCGCGCAAAGCGGAAGAGACCACGAGTTGTTCGCCGGCGGTGTGGATCTCCCGTAGACTGTCGGGAAACAGATTGCGCTCCACACAATTCGACGCCAATTGTTGGAGAGCGATAAATGGCAGGAACAATCGTTCCACCCCGGCACGCTGTATCTCGTCCGAAAGCAAATCGGGGTCGATCCGCTGTTCATTCGTTAGGATGACGATACGGCCACCAGAACAGAGCGTGGAGAAGATCTCCTGAAACGATACATCAAACGAAATGGGGGCGAACTGAGCCGTTGCCGCATTGTCTGACAGGGTCGAAAGTTCGATCTGCCAGTCCACGAGGTTTTGAAGTGCTGCTCCTCCCATGTCGACTGCCTTCGGCTTGCCAGTCGAACCCGAGGTAAAGATAACGTAGCCACCGGACGTCGGCGGCAGCGCCAAATCTCGGTTCAACGATCCACCATCGGCTGCGCCCACTCCAACTTCCTCGACCATCACCGCCGAGCAGGACGAAACATCCTCGATGATCGCCGAATAGACGGCCGATGAACTGAGGAGCACGCTCGGATCCGTTTGCGCAAGCATCTCGCGCATGCGACGCTCTGGAAGATTTGGTTCCACAGGAACGTAGGAAACACCTAGGATTTGACAGCCGAGGATCGCCGCGATCCGGTCAATGCCGATGGGAAAATGAAGGGCGACGCGGTCCAAACCCGCTTCACGTCCAGTTTTTAGGGCGCGAGCTATCTCACAGGCTCGCAGCCACAAATCCCTGTAGTTGATCGCTTCTGTTCCGAAAATAACAGCAGGACGACGAGGAAATTCGGATGCATACCAAAGCACGGACGCTGCAATGGTCTGATCTGAAGGGCCTGCGGCCTTTTTTAAACTCTGCATGTTTTCCTTCAGAATGCGAGGACATTGCTAAATAGCTTTGCTTTGATGTATGCGCGGCAAGTTACACGGTCAATCCATTCACCAAAACTTCACATTTTCTTAATATTTCGGCCGAGGTCTGCGGGTGTCGCCGGATTCAGTAGTCCATCCTCTGGGCAGCTCGCTGCCGGTTTCGAAGGTATGAGGAAGACGCATTCGTATTTGTGGCCGCGCCACAACCACTCGGTGAATACGTTGTCCATCCGGTGGCCGCGCCCGTCCATGGGTATGCGGATGCCGGCGTCCTTCAGCGTGGCCGTGAAGGCGAAGCTCGGGAACTTGGCGGATTCAAGCGGTCGTCGCAACAGCGATTGTGTTCACTCATGGCAGCAACTCGTCAAGCGCCTCTGCCGGCGTTCTCCAACCGAGGGTCTTTCTCGGCCGGGCATTGAGGGCCGCTGCCACGGCGGCGATCTCGTCGGCGCTGTGGATGCTCAGGTCGGTGCCTTTCGGGAAGTACTGACGCAGCAGCCCATTGGTGTTCTCGTTGGTGCCGCGCTGCCATGGGCTTTGCGGATCGCAGAAGAAGACCTGGACGCCCGCATCGATCGTGAGACGATCGTGCTGGGCCATTTCGGCTCCCTGATCCCAGGTCAGCGAACGGCGTAGTTCTTCGGGCAAGGTGATGATGGTGCGCGTAATTGCGTCGCGGACAGCTTCAGCTCC
Source organism: Mesorhizobium sp. M0633 (assembly GCF_040320645.1). Classification (NCBI taxonomy): domain Bacteria; kingdom Pseudomonadati; phylum Pseudomonadota; class Alphaproteobacteria; order Hyphomicrobiales; family Phyllobacteriaceae; genus Mesorhizobium; species Mesorhizobium sp. M0633. The sequence goes on along the minus strand of NZ_JAMYQC010000016.1, from coordinate 127,565 downwards.
ATGTCCCGCGAGCGCAGGCCCGTTCTTCGCGCGCGGAGCTTCGCCATGCCCCGCCAGCCGGGGAAGATGCAGCAGCATCGTGAAGCGTGTCGTACGTTCAACCAGCGTGCCGATCGCCGAGCTGCCAAGACCGAGGATGAGGTCTCCCTCCCAGTGACCCGGCACCGCGCGATCGGCCGCTTCGGCGGGGCGTTGACTGATCATGATCTCCGGCGAGACAAAGCTCTTACCTCGCCTGCGTACGCGCGCCCTGGGGACCCGCAGCACACGCCCCGTTCGCAAGCAGGCCGTCAGCTCGCGGCGCAGCACTCCGCGGCCCTGAACGAAGAGGGCCTGATAGATGGCTTCGTGGCTGATGCGCATCGTCTTGTCGTCCGGGAAGTCGATCGGCAAGCGTCGGGCAATCTGCTCAGGGCTCCAGGCCCTGGCCCATCGCCGATCCTTTCGCGGGCCATGCCGGCGGCCCTTCCACGGAACGGTGGGACCATGAACGGGAGCGCCGCTCGGGGCCACGACAACGCCAGCAAGTCTCTCCTCTACATAAGTGCGCAAGGTTGCGTTGAACGCAAGCTTGGTCGGCCTGGGCCGACGGGCCGATCGATCCGCATGCCACTGGGCAGTCGTCGCCCGATACTCCAACCCGCCGCTGCGGGTGGCCGCGTTGCGCCGCAGTTCACGGGAGATTGTCGAGGCGGACCGACCGAGCCGGCGCCCAATCTCCTGCATGGAATGGCCCTGTACCCTGAGAAGTGCGATCTCTTCGCGCTCCACCAATGACAGGTACCGCCCGGAGAGCGGCTTCGCCGAGGATCTGAACATCGCTGGTGGCATACCGCCCGCCTTTCGGAACCATCTGGTTCCTACAGGCTGCGACACTCCGGCTTCGAGCGCAGCATCTTCGCTGCTCAGCCCCGCGGCGATCGCCCGCCAGAATCTAATCTGTTCATCGCGCCCCGCCAAAGGTGGCCGTCCTGGTGAAGGTAATGGCGCTCGTCCAGACCGTGCCGATCGCCGCTTTCGAATGCTCATCGCAACCTCCAACTTCAGAGTGTTGCGACGACCGCTTGAATCCGCCCTTGCTCCCCTGGTCAGTTTTGAAGATGTCGGGCCTATCGTGGCGAGCATCGCCTCCTCGAGGGCGGTAACGCAGAAGTCGCTATCTATGGTGTTGGACAGCCGCCAGGCCGGCACCCTGCGGCTGAATCAGTCCATGATGGCCACGACGTGGCGGAAGCCGCGCCGCACGGGGGGTGGAGTAAGAAGTGCTGCTGCGCTTCTCCTCCCCGAACTGTACGTGCACCGTGCACCTTTCAGCGCATACGGCTCTCTATTCAATCTTGGCCCATGGCCATAGCAACATCATGATAGTTTGAGGTGACGGTGCCGGGTTTCGCTCCGGGATATACGGGTTGATCTCCGGGTTCCGCCACTCTGAGCAATCCGACAGAATCACAACCTACTGAAATCACTCACCCCTCTTTTTTGGAAAGGACCCATACATTTAAGCGCAGTGCGACAGCGCAGCTCGCTTGCCATGCTCTCACGGGGGGCCTTCGCCTGAGGCGTACGAAAGGAGCGGCCGTTCGATTCCGCGTTCCTAGGCAGGGACCCGATTTCCCGCACGATCCTTCAGGTCGGACTTGTCAAGAATCGCAAAAATCTGCTCATGCGCTTCCATGATGTTGCGCTCGAGGGCGTCGGCGGCAGCCAAGCCGTTGCCCTTCTCCAACTGGTCGATGATTTCGCGATGATTATGGTGGCCCGGAACAAATTTTGGTTCCTTTCGCCTGAGGCTGAGGACCGGGCCCCCCTGAAGCCAATGCGCCTCGATCGTGTTCATCAAGACCTTGTTTTGAGAGAGATTGTAAACGGCAAAATGAAACAGTTGATTCAGCTTCAGATACTTTTTCACGTCAGCGTTCTTCTCCAGATTGAGCAGATCCATCTTGTCATTGATTTCTCTGATATAGTTCAGGCTCTTCCCAGCCGATTTCTTCGCGCCCCAGACTATGGCCTGCCGTTCATTCAGAAGGCGCACTTCCAGAAGATCGCGTAGGCCTTCAGCAGTGATCATTGGAACGCGCGCGGACTGACGCGGCGCCCGTTCGAGTATGTCGATGCCGCTGAGCCGGTTGAGCGACTCGCGGATCGGCATGTGGCTGGTGCCGAATGCGACAGCCAGTTCCTTGAGACGCATCGGCTGCCCGGGCGAAAATTCCCCGGCCATCAAAGCGTTCTTCAGTTCGGCATAGACATGCTCAATCGTCGAACTCGGGGAACCCTTCAATGGTGGTATTTCGTACTTCGAGCTTTTTGTCGCCATTTGGCATGATCTCCAAAACCGGGGATGACCTCAGGAATGGGTGCTTCGAAAGCCCTGTGAACACGTTTCACGCGCTGCATGAAAACGGCGGGGCACCAGCCCACCCGAGCCCTGATCCCCTGGTCCACGCACGAAGTGCGCCGCATCGCAAACCGCTTGGCACAGCAACGCATCGAACCGGCTCATACCATCGCGTGGTCTTGCTGGAGACGCGCTCACCAAGCCCTTTCCCAGAAGGCACATATCAAACGAAATTTACGGCTGTAATGCTCGAGTGGCCTTGGGGAAGGCTAAGGTTGCTCCTGGCTCGCGATCCAGTATCTTTTTTCATGATCTTGAATACGCTTGGGACCGTCATCATCGCACTTTCCATCCTGATCGACGGGCACCTGCCGCCGAGATTTCCGGCCGAGGCGGCCGACGGCAGCCGCCATCTCCAGCGCCCTGGTTCCGAAGCTTCGGCAGCCTTAACAATGTATCAGCCGGAGCCGCTACATTGACATATGCTGGTGTGTTACTGCCAACCAGGTCAACACATGGCCAGCAGCGATGCTAAAGCGAATGTCATAGTGCTGGCCCTCGAGCAGTTCGGGACAGATAGTTTGTGTTAGATGCAGTCGTAGTTGCCCGTTTCTAGGCGTCGTTCGTAACTCTGCACAGTCGAATCCGAAAAGGCGCCTTGCCACAGGATAGAGCGCTTTGAAGAGTGTTTCTTTGGCCGAAAAAACCAAGCTCGCCAGCCGGTCTGGAGAGAGGACCACTTGTCGAGCGATCAAGGCACGCTCATCCTCATTGATGGTCATGTTTAGGATCGCATCCAGAGCATGACCGCTGGCCAGCGCCTCAACGTCGACACCTGCCCGCCAGTTCCCATTGGCGATGGCGAAACAAGCGCAATGCCCGCGGGCATGCGTTATCGACCCAGCGGAAGAGGAAGGCCAGAGTGGAGCCCCGCCTAGGCCGATTGGAATCTCAGCAGCGGCTTGACCCAGCGCCCGCAATGCCGCCTGTGCCATCGCTCGCCCGGCTAAAAACTCAGCACGGCGTATGGTCACCGCTGCGGACAGACTCGCAGGGCAGTGTAACGCCAGCAGGTTAAACAGGTCGTCCGTATAGCTTTTGAGATCAAACCTGCCGCGCACCAAGATCGCATTGCGGAACCCGGGATCATGTAACTCAACATCGGTGAAAAATCCACGTGAACGAGCAGATAGAGCGACAAATTCGAGATCGGCAAAAACGGTCATATCCTGTCGCCTCTGCCCTTAACCCATGTCGCATTATTATCATGATACTTTCAGCGAACGAGTTTAAGTTCTGTTAATTTATATTACGAATTCATTAAGACGGGTCAGAACAAGAGCAGCTCGAAATCATACGCTAAGAGACCGTTTGGAAAATCGAGGGGTGGGGTTTTGCGGTGAAGCGATTTATGATTCAAGCTCTGGATGTGGACCGAGCAGAGCCGCGGGCGAATGGCCAAGATCGCCAAGAAAACCAAGCGCTACCCATCCGATTTAACGGACGAAGAATGGGAGCAGATCGCTCCGCTAATGCCCAGGCCTGGGCGTCGCGGCCGTCCGCGCGAGGTTGAATTCCGGGAGGTGAGCAACGCCGTGCGCTACCTGGTCCGTTCCGGTTGCGGTTGGCGGATGCTGCCGATCCATTTCGGGCCGTGGCAGACGGTCTACGGTTGGTTCCGCGAGTTGGCGCGGCCTTTCTGTTCCAAACCATCCATGACGTGGCGCTGATGCTGGATCGCGAGCGGGCTGGGCGCGAGGCCAGTCCCACTGCTGGTGTGATCGAGAGTCAGTCGGTCAAGGCTCCGCAAGCTGAAACAAGGGGTTATGACGCCGGCAAGAAGATTGTCGGGCGCAAGCGCCACATTGCCGTCGATACGAATGGGAGGCTCTTGATGGTCAACCTCACCACCGCCGACATTTCCGACAGTGCCGGGGCTCAGGCGGTCCTGGACGGCATCCGCAAGCGCTGGCCCTGGGTGAAGCATCTGTTCGCCGGCAACGCCTATGACCGGCTGAAAGCTCATGGACAACGCCGCGGGAGACCGGATCAAAAATGACCGGCGGGACGCAGTGACGGCTTCGCTCAGTAGATGTCTGGGTCGAAGGCAGCAGGGTGTTTCGCCCGATGGATGAGCATCTCATGCCGCGCCCTGCCTTCACCGATCTCAGAGATACCGACCAGCTCGGCCTCGGCGTCCAGCGCGATGGGGCGCAATGGCTCGCGCAAATGCAGCAATTGCTCGACTTCAATCTGAAACGCTTGCGGGTTTATTGCGGGCCGGCGAACTGACGGCCATATGGGTCCCCGATGAAGGTCATGAAGCCATGCGCGACCTCGTCAGGGCGCGCCGGCAAGCAAAGGACGACTTCGTCGCTGGGCGGCAAATGTTGCTGGGGTTTCTGTTGCGGCAGGGGCGACGGTTTCCGGGTCGTACAAACTGGACACGGATGCATTGGCGCTGGCGCAGGCTTTTGCTTCGGTCCATAAACAGTTCGTCTTCGGCGAATGCATTCGTCGCATCGAAGACGCGAAGGCTCGGTGCGATTTGGACAAAGTCCTTCAAGAAGCGATCGGGACCTGGCCTTTGGCGCCGCTCGTCAAAGCATTGCATTCGCTGCGAGGGATCGGGTTGGTCGTGGCGGCTACATTGGTGGCCGCAATTGGCGATCTCTCACGCTTCCGAACGCCGAAGCAATTGATGAGTTGGCTCGGACTTGTCCCCTCGGAATCGTCGACGGCTCGCGCCATCGGCGTGGTGCCATTACGAAAAAGCGGCAATGGCGAGGCTTGCGCGATGCTGGTCGAAGCGGTCTGGTCCTATCGTCTGCCAGCACGAGAAGAGCGGCGGTATCGAGCACGGGTCGAAGGGCTTCCGGAAGAGATCCGGGCCATCGCATGGAAGGCGCAAGCTCGTCTTTGCAAGCGCTATCGACGGCTGGCTGCCCTTGGCAAGCCGCAGCCGAAGATTATCACCGCCGTTGCCCGCGAACTCGCCGGCTTCGTTTGGGATGTCAGTAGGCGCTTCCACCCGACAGATGTTCGCGGTTGCTTGTAACGCCGGAAAAGAATTAAAAGGAGGGTCGCTGCTGTTACAAAACCAACCTGACCGGCGTGCCGCGAAATCCAGGCATGATGGGAAACCTCGGACTACGCTCGGGCGAGCTTTGGCTCATGCCCGTCCTTAGAAGAGGAAGGCCCGCGACGAAAATGGTAAATGCGGTAGCCAATCCGCGGATGAGAGCGTGATCGGTTCCTCCAGCGCACACGCTGGTTGACTGGCCGCATACGCAGCTGTCGAGAGATTTATCTTAAAGTTGGTCAAGGGCCGGTCCGTTTCCAAAACCACCGGCTTCCAAAATTATGGAAAGAGCCGCGAGCCCATCCTGCGCGTCGACGTCAGGCTTCGAACCCGCCTCAATAGCGTCCACACAGGAAGCGAGTTGGGCAGCGAAATGATTTGGGGATGGAAGACCCGCTACATCAACCTGGCGCGGGCCATCGCCGGTGTTCAGAAATCGCGCATTCGCATAGTGGAAAATCCGCAAAGACCCGCGCGTGCCCAAAACGCAAATAGAGCCTGGATCCGAAATCCATCCGCCGGCAGAAACATACTGACCGTCGTTACCCCACCCTGCGCCGCCTGCAAAAATTCCTTCGTTCGGCAGTGTCACCGGAAAGGTCGCGTTATTGTAGAGCAAGTGGCCTATGGCACCAGATGGATACTTTGCGATCAAGAACTCGGTCCCAGCAGCGTGACCTGACGTCAGGCCTTTTCCGACGACTTTTTCAGGCCGCTCACCAAGGAGCCAACCGAACACATCAACCAATGGATGCCGTGATCAATCAAACTCAAACCCGGTCCGCCCGGCCCGTTTCGGGTAATGTGAAAATGGCACGGAGAATAACCATCGAGGCCATTTCCGGAAACAACCACTTCGCTCAACAGCTGTACGGCACCCAGCGTCCCCGTCTTGATGAGCTCGCGGGCAGTTCGAATGGCTGGTAGATATCTGTAGCTCGACCCATAAAAGCATCGGATCGATGCTTGCGGACACCGGGCAACAATTTCTTCTGCATCTCGCAGGCTGGTCGCTATGGGCTTCTCGCAGAACACGTCGATCTCCGCGGCCGCCGCTGTCTCGATAATAGCGCGGTGCGTTGCCGCCGGTGTAAGAATCATGACCAAATCAATGCCGCCGGCCTGGATCATTTCGGCGACGCCGACGTAGCCGCGAGCACCCAACTCGTTGGAGATTTGGTGGACCACGTCAGCCCGCGAGTCGCAGACTGCTTCCAGACGAGCCTTGGGGACAAGGGAGAAAGCGGCAAGGTGGACCTTCTCTCCAAGGCCAACAACTGCTACCCGGACAGGGTGCCCCTCGCGGGTGCTCGTTGAGCTATCATTCGGCATGCGCAGTCCCCCCTGCTTAGCTTGCTCGATCGTCTCGCTACGAAAAATGTCTGGAAATCGTCTCGCTTTGGAAGTGTCAGTTGAAACGGACAGTATCCGTTCGTCGCACAAAGCGACTGCCAGCAGTCGACGGCCCGAAAAGCAACTTTTCGGGCCGTCCTGGGAGGCGACATCCGCTTCACTGGAAGCGGATGTCGGAGAGTCGGTGCACGACGTAGATCAGCAGTATGGTCGCGAGCACCATTATCGCCGAAATCGCATTCACCGTCGGGCTGACGCCGGCACGCATCTGACCCCAAATCACGATCGGAAGTGTATTGTCGGATCCGATCGTGAAGAACGACACGCTGAACTCGTCGAGCGACCACGCAACAACTAGAAGCGCCGCACCTACCATGGCACTCCGTATCAGAGGCAACGTGACCCGGTAGAATGCCTGAGCGGGGTTCGCTCCGAGTGTTGCCGCTGCTTCGGGGATCTGCGGGTCAAGGCTCGCAATTCGGCTGGTGAGTGTGAACACCATGAATGGCAGAGTGATCAGTACGTGGCCGATGATAGCGGTCCATACCGAAAGACCGATGCCAAGGCTCGTGAAGAACGATAGCAAAGAGATCCCGAGCAGAAGGTGCGGCAAGAGCAATGGCAGCGCCATCAAACCAGCGAACAGCGATGCACGACGGAATCTGAATCTGGCGATGGCGAAGGCTGCCGAAGTGCCGATCAGTATGCAGCAGATCGTGGTGCTGAGCGCGACGAACACACTGTTGACCGCAGCCTTGCGCATGATCGGGTCGCGCGCAACAGACATATACCATTCCGTTGTCGGGCCCTCGAAAGGGAAAGCCGCAAGTCCTTTCGCATCGAAGGAAAAAAGGACCACGATGGCGATAGGAGCGAAGAGAAATACCAGCAGGATTGCCGTGTATAAACTAAACGCAAAAGTCGAGAGACGTCCCTGGTTCATGGTCGATCCTTGATTCCAATACGCCTCAGCAAAGCGGTGACCGCCCATAGGAATATCCCCATGGAAATTACCAAGCTGAACGCAATTGCGGACCCGAGCGGCCAGTCAAATGAAAGACCAAATCGACCGACCACTGCGTTCCCGGCAAGCTGCGCCTTGGGTCCGCCAAGAAGTTGAGGGGTGACGAAATCGCCAGCTGCGATGACGAACGTCAGCGCAAACGCGGACACGATACCGCGGCTGGCCATTGGCACGGTGACCCGGAAAAAGGCACCGATCGAAGTAGCGCCGAGGCTCTTCGCTGCCTCGATACATTGCGCCGACACCCCGGAAAGGGCCGAAGCGAGCGGAAGTATAGCGACCGGTACGAGGATGCTTGTCAAAGTCACGATCACGGCAGCTTTGCTATACGCGAAGGTTTGCAATGGCGCGTCGGTGACACCCGTCCAGCTCAACAACTGGGTGATCGCACCATTGCGGCCGAGGAGTGACCGCCATGCGTAAATCCGCACGATGTAGGCTGTGAACAGGGAGACCATCACCAGGAGCAGAATAATGGTCCCTGCCCGCCGAAGCGGGCCTAGCGTGATCGCATAGGCCAACGGAAACGCAAGCACGACTGACGCCAGCCCGATCGTCGATCCCATCCAAAGAGATCGCAGCAGAATCTCACGGAACAGTGGGTCGGTGAAGATCTTGATGTAATTCTCTGGTGAGGTACCGAACGAAATGTCGGCGTAGCTTGTGCTACCGAAAGAATACGCGAATAACACGCCGCATGGGATAATGAAGAAGACGGCCATGAAGAGGCTGGCCGGCGCAGCCATGAGGTAAAACTGCCTAACCATTGGTGCGTCTTCGATTTGCGCGACCGAGTTGTCCGGCCAGCTGAGAAGAACGCGGTCGCCTTGCGAGAATGCGCCGCCTCCGCCGGGGAGAACCGGTTGCTGGACCATAACGCTTTGCTCGCCGACCTGGACCAGATAGCGCCTGAATGCGCCTTGAAAGATTGCCTCTCTAACCTGTCCGGTTAACGAATTTGGCTCGGACGCGACAGACGAGACGTTCGGTGCCACCTCAATCTTTATGGACTCGGGTCGGACGCAGACGAGGCCCGCTCCCGTGTCTCGATCATCGTGAGCATCGAAGCGGATGTTCACATCAGCCGATTGAAGCAAGGACTTATTTCCCTCACGGCGGAGCGACCCGGTGAATATGTTCGCTTCCCCCAAAACTTTGCGCTGAACAAAGTTTTCGGTCGGCTATAAACCTCCTCAGGTGAGCCACGTTGAACGATGGTTCCGCTGTTCATAAGGACGATCTCGTCGCTCATGACCATCGCCTCGTCCTGATCGTGTGTGACGAACAGGAAGGTCGCGCCGATGCTACGCTGCAGCTGCCGAAGTTCGAGCTGCATCGCTTGGCGAAGCTTGAGGTCCAGTGCTGACATCGGTTCATCGAGCAGCAAAACCGGTGGTCCGGCAGCAAGAGCGCGCGCGAGCGCCACTCGCTGAGCCTGGCCGCCGGAAAGCTGATCGATCGGGCGATCTGCAAAGGCGCTCAGCCTGACGATCTCGAGAAGCTCGCCAACGCGATTGGCAGCCTTCTTTTTCTCCACCCGTTGCAGCGATAGCGCAAACCCGACATTCTGGCTTACCGTCATGTGGGGAAACAGCGCGTAGCGCTGGAAAACGAGGCCAACAGGGCGGCGATGCGGCGGCGTCAGCGACAGGTCTTTCCCCGCTATCACAACGCGCCCTGTTGATTGACGATCCAGCCCGGCGACGATGCGCATCAACGTCGTCTTGCCGCAGCCTGACGGACCAAGCAAAGAGACAAAGCGGCCAGGCGCCACGTCGAGCGAAATGCTCGACAGGGCGGTGAATGTGCCAAACTGCTTCGTGACCCCTTGGACCGAGACTGCGGAATTTCCAACTCCCTGCGAGATCATGACAGCTTGATTCGTTCCCAAGCTTCGGTCCAATCGCGCATGGTTGCGATTTCACCCTCGGCCTCAAGGGCCGGCGGAATATAGAACGTGTTCTTTTCCAGGAAGGCCGGAAGATCTTCGTAAGGATAAAGCTTTCGCTGATCCTCAGGCAGAAGCGCAACCGCCTCGGCGTTCACAACGCCACAGCCGATTGCAGCGCCGATGATGGCGTTGCCCTCTGCGGAAAGCATCTGATTGAGAAACGCGTAAGTCTGCTCCAGATGCGGGGCCTTTGCGGCGATGCAGTATGAGTCACACCAGAGGAATGTGCCGTCTTCCGGTGGAACATAGGACACTCCATCGATGCCCTTCGCCTTCAGCTTGGTGTCGATAAACCGCCATCCCAGTACACTTGCTTGTGCATCCCCGCGAGCCAGAACGTCAGCAATGTCACCAAAGCTTGGCGCAATCGTAGTCAGGTTCGCCTTGACCGGCATGAAAGCTTCGGCAGCCTGACTGACCTGATCCTTGGTCATCTTGGAGAAATCAGAGGATTTGAATAGTGCCCGTGCGAAGATCCAGAGGTTTGCAGGATCATCCAGCGTGATGAGCTTTCCGCGGTACTTCTCATCGCCGAGATCGGCCCATTTCTTGGGAAGATCCTTGAACAGGTCTGCGCGGTAGCTCATCGGATAGTCGCTCCAGCTCACCGGCACGGCATAGTTCTTGCCGTCCGACTGCTGCCACGACATGTTACGGAACTGGCTGAAGAAGCGCTCGCTGCTTGGCAGTTTCGTCGCGTCAATCGGCTCGACCAGCTTTGTCCTGATCAGGGGCTCGACGGCACTGATGCCGGGCGTGACAACATCAATCGACCCCACTCCGCCGCTACGGAGTTTCGTTACAATCTCAGCATTGCCGGTGATGTATTGGGCATCCAGGGTGAGACCCTGCGCAGTAAGCGTTCCCATTGCCTTAGGGTCATCGTAACCCTGCCAACCAAGGAACTTAAGAGGGACGTTGAGCGCTTCGGCACTTGCTGCCGCTCGCGCGCTCATTGAAGGATATACTGCAGCCATGCCGACGGCGGCAAGAAGCGCTCCTTGGCGAGCAAGGAATTCACGACGATTCATCTTTAGTCTCCCGGTTTTGGCCGTCAGCTTTCCCGTGCTGATCGGCAATATAATCCTTGATCAAAGATCAACCGGAGTCAATAGCATTTTCAGGCGATTCTTTAGGCTTTTGAGCGAAAAACCAAGTCGATCATGCCGTGCACATCGACGCCAAAACTGAAAGCGCCGCCGGCGGCTCGGAGGCGCTGTTTCGGCCAACCGAGCGGCAAAAAATTGGGGCATCTCAGGCAACCACCCGGAGCCCTTACTCTCAAACTTCGGGTCGCCCTCATGGACGACCCGAGCGACCACCGGCTCAGCCAATCGTCATCAAGCTCGCATTCCCCACTAGCTGCAGCGGTTGTTGATCGAGGTGAAACCTCCTCGACGAGCCAGTTGAGGCAGTTGGTCTCGATATCGCGTCGGATCTCATCCGTAGTCGCTGTCTGAACCAGCACCAGTGGCCCATCCAGGGCAGCGATCTTTTTGTTGATAGCACACGCGCGATCTGCGTCACCCTCGACAAGGGCAGAGGCGAATGGGCCATCTTTGTCCCAATCCGTCGACCAAGTGATGCGATCCGCAACGCTCACCGGCAAGCCCTTCAATGACGGGCGAAGACCGGTTGCCACGTCGATGACCAGTTGGTTTCCGGTCGCCAGAGCGGCTGCAATTTGCCGATAGAGCCCATCTTCGGTCTTTGGAGCGAGAAAGAGGCGGCCACGCGGATGGAGCGCGTAGAGATTGCGCTCACCTACAGCTCCGACAAGCTCCTTTTGAAGGCCAACTGCCGGCAAGCTGCCAAGCTCACGAGCCGCGTCGCCATATCGACGCCGCGGCGGATCACAGGCTCGCCGCAGCGGGCGATTAGCCGCGTCAGCGCCGCGGCAAGGCTGCGGTCGTTGACCGTCGAGGTCAGCTTGCCTGTCACGACCAAGCAGGTCATGGCATTGACGAAGAGCGAGCGGCCGCCACCGACATGCGATTTCCAGTCGCCTTCGGAAATCTTATCGCGGATCAGCGCATCGCGTGTTGCAGTGTCTGGAATGCGCAGCAGTGCCTCCGCAAGACACATGAGAGCAACGCCCTCTTGGCTCGACAGCGAGTATTCCTGGACCGGTCCTTCGACGCCGGTCCCCTTATGTTTCGCTCGAAGTGCCTCGATTAACTTGCGGGCTGTGCCGCGGATCGATGCCCTCAGGTCGGCTGGAGCACGCGCTGCCTCGACCAGCGGCAGGAGGCATTCGGTCTCGGGTCGGCGGAAAGCTGCGATGATTGCTTTGCGAAGGTTCGATTGTTCGCGAACCGGCGTTGCAAATTGTTCAAACGGTTTGGCGCCGGCGTTATGGCTGGCATCGATGGCGGCTTCAAGCATGGCCTATCCTATTGTGAGTGTTTGAATTTCGCGAGGTGGTCGCCTACTGCCAGTCTGGAGTGCTTTCCGGGAGCAAGCGGACATCGAATGCAGTATTGCTCGTGCTCGCTTGCTTCTCGGACGATGCAATGGAAGCGGCGGCACAGACTGCGCCCAGCGCGATCGGTCGATAGACAGCGTCGTCCTTCGGGTTTGGACCCGCCTCTGTCGCGATAGGACTTTCGGGAGCACGATTTCGAGCCATGCTAGATTCCAATCGCCTTGTACGCGTCGCCGATCTGGTGAAGTGCGATGTAGTAGGCAGCTGTGCGGAAATCTTTGATCTCGGGCTTCTCGCTGAGAACCTTCGCCATCCTGTCGTATGCACCCCGCATAACGTCGTCCAAGCCCGAACGCACCAAGTCGACTTCGCGACCGCCCTCGAGAAATTCGCCCCGCATGTCCTCGGGAAAAGGCTTACCTGTCATCGATTCAAGTGCGCTTGTGATTTGCGAGTTGCGGCGCTCTCGCCGACGACGCTCCATCAGGCCAAACGGGATGTGGGTCAGGTTCTTCACCCATTCAAAGTAGCTGACGATCACGCCACCGGCGTTCACGAACAGGTCGGGCAGAATAACGATCCCATTTTGCTGAAGGATCCTTTCCGCCTGGAAGGAAACAGGTCCATTGGCTGCTTCTGCGACGAGTTTCGCCCTGATGCGGCTGGCGTTATCGATCGTGATGGCATTTTCCATCGCCGCGGGAATTAGGATATCGCACTCGATTTCGAGCCCACGCTCCTTCTCGGTGGAACTCTGAGCGCCAGGAAAATCGAGGATGCTCCCGGTGCGGATGCGGTGACTGTTCACTACTTCGATATCAAGCCCGTCCGGATTGAAGATGAAGCCATCGCGTTCGACGATGCAGATAATCTTCGCACGGTCTTCCTCACTGAGAAACTTGGCTGCATGGTAGCCAACATTGCCGAAACCCTGCACAATGACTTTCATTGCAGACAGATCGCGCCGGCCATCGATGTCACCTTGGGCGAGATCGCGTAGATAGCAGTGGATTGCGTACTGTACGCCGCGGCCAGTCGCTTCTGTTCGCCCGGCAATGCCGCCGCGCGAAAGCGGCTTTCCCGTAACGCATGCATTTGCATTGACGATATCCGACGGGCCGGTGCGCTTGTATTCATCGGCCATCCAAGCCATCTCGCGCTCGCCCGTTCCCATATCAGGCGCGGGAACGTTTCGACCTGGTGAGATCAGGTTTCGCTTCGCCAACTCCTGGGTAAATCGGCGGGTGATGCGCTCGAGCTCATGGACCTCCCATTGCTTCGGGTCGACGCAAAGAGCACCTTTGGATCCACCGAAAGGCACATCGACCAATGCGCATTTCAAGCTCATCAGGGCTGCTAGCGCCTCTACTTCGCTAGCGTTGGCAGCGGAATCGTAGCGAATTCCGCCCTTCGCGGGCTCGACGTGCTCGCTGTGGACTGATCGCCATCCCGTGAAGCTGTACATCCTCCCACGACACCGAAGCGAACCGTGTAGATGGAGTTGCATGCGCGTATCCGTTCCGCCAGCCCCTCCGGCAGATCGAGGTGGCCAAAAGCTCGATCGATATAACTTTCGACACTTTCAAGGAAAGACCCCTCGCCCGCGGCGGCCACCGATCCACTGACCTTGAGTGCATTATCCATGAAGCATCTCCTTTATTCCGGTTGATCAAATTTACCATCGATGACCATAGACATTCTAACCATTTTGACGGAAATAACGAGTACTCGACTTAACCGTCGGAAAAATAACGGACATATGTATTCTATGCGAAAGAAAACTGTGCTGATGTTCTTAGGATGCAGGATTTATTGAAGTGAATAGTATTGCAGTATAATTGCCTACTTGGCGAGAAGTGCTTTCGCGGTCGCAAAGAGCTCCAGCGCTTCCGGATTGGCGAGCGCTTCCTTGTTCTTCACCGGTCTGCCATGCACGACCTCGCGGACGGCGAGTTCGACGATCTTGCCGGACTTGGTGCGCGGGATGTCGGCGACCTCTATGATCTTGGCCGGCACATGCCGCGGCGAGGCGCCGGTGCGGATCTTTGTCTTGATCTTCTTTTCGAGATTGGCGTCCAACTCTAGCCCGGGTGCGAGGCGGACGAAGAGGATCACGCGGACATCGTCGTCCCAGTCCTGGCCGATGCAGATGGCTTCCGCGACTTCATCGAGCTGTTCGACCTGATTGTAGATCTCGGCGGTGCCGATACGGACGCCTCCGGGATTGAGTGTGGCATCCGAGCGGCCGTGGATGATCAGGCCGTCATGTTCGGTCCATTCGGCGAAATCGCCGTGGCACCAGACATTGTCGAAACGCTCGAAATACGCCGCGCGGTATTTCGCGCCGTCCTTGTCGTTCCAGAAGCCCACCGGCATCGAGGGGAAGGCGCGGGTGCAGACCAGCTCGCCCTTCTCCCGCCGCACCGGCTTGCCCTCGTCGTCCCAGACATCGACCGCCAGGCCGAGTCCTGGGCCCTGAATCTCACCGCGCCATACCGGTTTAACCGGATTGCCGAGCACGAAGCAGGAGACGATGTCGGTGCCGCCGGAAATCGAGGCGAACTGGACGTCCGGCTTGATGCCGTTATAGACGAAGGAGAAGCCCTTCGGAGATAGTGGCGAACCGGTCGAGGTGATGAGGCGAAGCTCGGAGAGATCATGTGTCTTCAAGGGTTCGATGCCGCCTTTGCGGATGGCATCGATATATTTGGCGGAGGTGCCGAAGACGGCGAATTTCTCTTCCGCTGCATAGTCCCACAGCACGTTGCCCGTGGGCGCGAACGGCGAGCCGTCGAACAGGCAGAGTGTTGCGCCGCTCGCCAGCCCCGAGGCCAGCCAGTTCCACATCATCCAGCCGCAGGTGGTGAAGTAGAACAGCTTGTCGCCATCGCCGACACCGGAATGGAAGCGGTGCTCCTTCAGATGCTGCAACAGCGTGCCGCCGGCTGAATGGACGATGCATTTCGGGACACCGGTCGTGCCGGAGGAGAAGAGGATATAGAGTGGGTGGCCGAACGGCAGTTGCTCGTATTCAACCGGCTTGGCGGTGTAAGGAATCGTCGCGGCGTCAAAGGTCCGCGCATTAGCGAGCGCGGCGGCCAGCGCCTCGGCATCGCCGGCATATTTGACCACCATGACCGGGCAGCCGAGCTTCCGCGCCATGGCGCGGACTTTGTCGCCGACATCCTGCAGCTTGCCATTGTACCAATAAGCGTCGCAGGTGATGAAAAGCTTGGGCTCGATCGGGCCGAAGCGGTCAAGCACGCCCTGTTCGCCGAAATCAGGCGAGCAGGACGACCAGATGGCGCCGATCGATGCGGCGGCCAGCATGCAGGCAATGGTCTCCGGCATGTTCGGCATCATCGCCGATATGCGGTCGCCCCTGCCCAGCCCCATCGCGCGGAATGCCTGCTGCAGCTTGGAGACGGTGGAATGGAGCTGATCCCAGCTCCAGCGGCAACTGACCTTGTCCTCGCCGCGGAAGATCAGCGCATCCTCGGGACCATGCTTGATTAGGAGGTTTCTGGCGAAGTTTAGGCTGGCGTCGGGAAAGAAGCGAGCGTCGAGCATGACGTCGCCGTTGATGAGATCGCGCGGCCCGGGCTGTCCAATCACGCCGCAATAATCCCAGACGGCAGACCAGAAAGTCCCGCGTTCATCGATTGACCATTGTTGAAAGGCATCATGGTCGGGTAGATCAGCCTTGTAGGTCCACGCGCAGAATTCGCGAAATCTCGTGATTGCGCTCGTGTGAATCTGGCCTGCGCTGGGCTGAAATAAGGGTGAGTCGATCATCGACGAGTTCCTTTGAATCAAACATTTTGGCGGCCGCGGGGCAGATGCCAGACCGATGCGATAGAAGGCGCCGAGCACAACCAGATTTTGCCTTAGTGCGACCAGGTGCCTTCTCGGTGTTCAACCGAACAGATCAACGCCCGCGTCCCGGCCCCCGGAGCGCCTTGATCGCCAACCCGCTAGGAGGAAGAGAGGTTAGTTGCGCCGCGATAAGTGCGCATGGCGGCATCGACACAAGTCCTGCATCTCGGGATAACTAGCCTAGGTAGGATGCTATGACTGCAGGATCGTCCCTTATCTCTGCTGCTGGCCCGGACAATGCAACGCGCCCCTGCTCAACGACATAAGCATGTTGTGCATACTCAAGCGCAAGCATGGCGTTCTGTTCGACGATCAACACACCGATCCCGTTTTCGCGCGAATAGTCGCTGATGGCCGAGATGAGCTGCTCTTCGACCATAGGGGCGAGTCCAATGGACGGCTCATCAAGCAGAAGCATTTTCGGCTGCGCCATCAGGGCGCGGCCGAAAGCCAGCATCTGCTGTTCACCGCCGCTCATTCTACCGGCTTGTTGTTTTTGACGGTTGGCGAGCACAGGAAAGAGTTCAAAAATCCGCTCCAGCGTCTTGCGCCGCACTGCGGGATCAGGCCGAACGGTCGCGCCAAGCAACAGGTTCTCCAGGACCGACAGTTTCGGAAAAAGCTCGCGTCCCTCGGGCACTAGCGAGATGCCTTTTCGCACGATCTCATCCGGGGCGAGCCCATTGAGCCTTGCACCGTCCAACCGGATCTCGCCGGAAGCGAGTTTGACGAGACCGCAGATAGCATTCATCAGGGTCGTCTTTCCCGCGCCGTTGCTGCCGACAACTGCAGTCACTTCCCCAGTGCTGGCCGTAAAGCTCATCCCATTGAGCGCGCGGACGCCACCATATTCGAGTACGAGATTTTTCGCCTCAAGCATCACTATTCCTCTTCTGACCAAGATACGCCTTGATCACTTCAGGATGACGTCCGATTTCGTCAGGCGTTCCTTCAGCAATGACGCGGCCAAAATTCAAAACGGTGATCCTGTCACAGAGACGCATCACCGATTTCATGTCGTGCTCGACGAGCAAAATCGAGATTCCATCTGCCCGCAGCTGCTCCACCCGTGTCGAGATCTCGGCCTTTTCGGTTGCATGCAGCCCTGCCAACGGTTCGTCCAGGAGCAGTATTCGAGCGCGGGTCGCCAGCGCGGTTGCGATGCTTAGGACGCGCCTCAGGCCGCCTGGAAGGTTACCGGCAGGTTCATTGGCGCGTGATGCAAGCCCCATCCGCTCAAGTGCCTCGAACGCAGCAATATTGATCTTCGCGGTCTCTCCCGTCGGTATCCATCTCTTGGGGTTCCACGCCGATCCATGTGCAGCTCGGACGCCGAGCGCCACGGCTTCCAGCAGGGTCCCCGAAGTGTAGACCCTCGTAAGCTGAAATGTTCGAACCAGGCCCAGTCTGGCAACACGATGCGAGGCGAATCCTTCGACGCGGACACCATCCAGGCTGACGTCACCAGCAGAAGGTTTCAGGCTTCCGCTTATCAAGTTCATCGTCGTCGATTTGCCCGAACCATTCGGCCCGATAAGGCCGCGGATCTCGCCCCGTCCGACCTTGAGCGACACTCCATCTACCGCTTTCAAGCTGCCGAAGATCTTGCTTATATTATTGACCTCAAGCATTCTGAGTCCTCCAGGCCATGAGGCGGCCACGCGCCCATTGTCCGAAGAGTATTGCGATGATGACAAACACCCCCCAGATCATCGGAACGAACTCAGGGACAAATCTGAAAGTTTCTTCGATCAGCGTAAGAAACAACAGTCCGAGAATTGGACCGGAAAAACGGGTCGTGCCTCCGATCACGCAGGCCGCGACAACCTTGAACATCAGCATGGCATTGATGTCCGACGGCGAGACGATGCCGTTGTAAGTGGCGAATAACCCTCCGGCTATTCCGGCGCCGAATGAGCCAAGTATGAACGCCAAGGCGCGCAACGCCCAGGCATCGATCCCGATTGACGACGATAGTGCCTCGTCCTCGCCGACAGCCTTGATCTTCAACCCCGTGTCGGAGGCATCCAGTGACGCGTAGAAGATGCCCAGCAAGACCAGCACAGCGGCCACCAGGCATAGGAACTCCAGCGTCGACGACGGGTTGGGCAGGATTTCGGGTCGCTCTATGAAGGCGATGCCCGATGTGCCGCCAGTGATTTCCCGGAACTGAATGAAGCATTGGCGCAGGGCCTCTCCCGCCGCAAAGGTCGACAGGAAGAAGTAATATTGTCGGGTCCGAAGCACGGGGTAGGACAGCAGCCCCGCAAATAGCGCCGCGAACAAACCCCCTGCGACGATCGCCAGAAGCACCGGCAGGTCGAATGGCGGCTTCGTAAGGATTGCGACGGAATAGCCGCCGATCCCCATGATGGCGATATGCGCGAACGACCAACCTCCCATTGTCGTGATGGTGCGATACGACAGCACCAAGATGGAGGTCATGCCGAAGAGCACGAGGACACCAAGCATGTAGTTGCTAGCGACGAAGCCGCCGACGACAAGCGCGGCGCCCAGTGCGCACACGGTCAGTAAATCGCGTCGGAACGCACTCATTATTCCTTCTCCCCGAACAGGCCCGATGGCTTAACACTCAGGACGAACAGCATGACGGCCGCGCTCGTGAGAGCGAGAAAACGACCGGCACCGAACTGAGACATGAGGGTATCGAGGACGCCGAAAATGGCAGCAGCAGCGACCGCACCCCAGATGTTGCCAATACCACCAACGATGATGATGATGAACGCCTTCCATAGCGCACCCGCGCCCATGAAGGGGGAGATCTGGCTGATCGGGCCCATTGCCGCACCGCATATGCCCGCGATCGACGATCCGAGGATGAGCGTAAGTCGGCCCACCTTCTCGGTTCGTATACCTTGCAAGAGGGCGCCGCGCGGGTTTTGAGCTACCGCGCGAATGCGCCGACCTGCCTCGGACCTCATGAGGAAAACCCACAGACCGGCTGCCAGCACTGCGGCCGCCCCGATGACGACGAGCCTCGATGCCGGAAGAATGGCGCCGCCGAAGTTCACGACGCCTCGAACGGGCGGGGCGATCGAAAGACCAACGGGCCCAAAGATTTGAACGACAATCGTCTGAATGACATACGACAACGCAAGCGTCGATATGAAAATCGCCAAAGGCTTGTCGCCGAGTGGCACGACCATGGTTCTGTGTAGCACCAGGCCGAGGAGCCCGGTCACCGCCGCCGCAACGATTGCACCGATGGCCCATGCGACAGGACCACCCACCTGGGGTGAGAGAGTCGAAATACAGAGATATGTTGCGTACGCGCCGATCATGAAGAATTCGCCATGGGCGAAATTGATGATCCGCATCACTCCGAAAACCAATGCCAGACCGAGGGCGAAGCAAAGGTAAAAGGACGTGAGCGATAGGCAATTCAGTAAGATTTGCATCGGGTCTATCACCTGAGAGAGGTCGGAGTGGCCGCGGTAAGTCCGCGGCCACGTATGCCCATAAGCCTCACTTTGCCGAGACTTGGCCGCCTTCAGAGAGTGCCGGCAGCGCTGCGTCTTTGTGAGCATTCCACCAGGCAGCCACATCAACGACGGCGTCAACCTTCACACCGCCCTTGTCGTCCGTCACGTAGACCGGAAGAGGGGTCATCAGCCAGTTGTTGGCACCGAAGAGTTCCGATCCACCCCAGCGCGAGGGTCCGAAAAGAGGCTGGTCCACAGTGTCGCTTGCGAAAAGCGCGTCCCGCACACCTGCACCGGTCGGATCGGAGGACTTCTGAATCCCCGCCTCGATGGTTGTCATCGCTGCGTAGGCGACCGACGCGAGTGCCGACCATTCCTTCTCGCCGAACTTCTCGACGTAAGTCTTATAGAATGCCGACACGCGCGGGCTGAAGTTCGGCTCCGAAGCATCGACGACATAAGCGCTGAAGATACGGCCAGCGACTTCTGAAGCCGGAACACGTTCCGTTACCAGGCCCATGGTCCAGCCTTCACTGCCGTAGAGCCCCTTGTAGCCCAACTGCTCCATCGACTCGATGAACAGGGCCTGCTGTCCAGGGGTGAAGCCCAGCTCGACGATAAGGTCGGGATTGGATGCCATCACCGGTGTGGCCAGACCGAGCATGTCCGACGTCGATGCCGGATCATAGGGCTGCGAATAAACGATCTCGACGCGATCCAGGTAGGGAGCGAGGCCTGCCTTGTAATAGGCAAGCGCCGCCTGGCCGAAGGAGTGATCGGCCGTTACGATTGCGACACGCTTGATCTCGGGCCGGCTCTCCAGAAGATGGCTGACGAGAAACATGTACGACGCCGGCGAACCGGTGACCGAACCAATGAGGAACGGGTACTTGGCGCCGAGATAGCCAGCACCATAGCTTGTTGTAAGAACCTTGTTTTCTGTGGTGATCTCGGCGACGGCCTGGCGTGAAGCAGGGGTGAAAGTCTGGAGAATGAAGCTCACCTTGTCATCGAGAATCGCACGGCGGAACGCGTTCAGCTCATCACCGGCGGTATAGCAATTGTTGTCGTAGCCGGTTACCTCGATCTTATGCTTCTTCCCCGTTGCGTCAGCGATACCGCCGTTCGCGTTGAATTCTTCGGCCCAGATCTGGACACCGCGAGTGATCGGAACGCCCCATTGAGCGCACTCGCCTGCCTGTGGCTGGACCACTCCCACTTTGATCGTATCTTCGGCGGCCGCCGACGTTCCTAGAGCACCGGCAAATGCGCCGGCGATCAGCAGTCTTGTAAGCACGTTCATTTCACTTCTCCCTTTGTTGAAGTTCCCCGATTTTTTCTATCTGAGTATCTCGGTGTTCCCGCAGACACCCAATGACTGCCCCGAGATTGATCTGCCTGCGTCGGACGCGACGAAAACCGCCAGATCCGCAATTTCCTCAGGTTCGATCATTCGACCCAGTGATATCGTCGCCACTTCCTCGGCCTCGATTTCGGCGAGCGGGCGTCCGGTAAGTTCTGCCCGGGCGGACATCACTCGCTCCATGCGCGGCCCACGGACTGAGCCGGGAAGGATTGCGTTCACGCGGATGCCGAACTGGCCGACCTCCATCGCGAGCGATTGGGTAAGGCCGATCACGGCCCACTTGGCTGCCGCGTAAGGCGTCCTCATCGGCATGCCCAGTCGTCCTGCCACCGAGGACATGTTGAGGATCACCCCCGACCGCTGTGTCTTCATCCCGGCCATCACACCGCGAATGAACAAGAACTGGGCGGTGAGATTGACATCGACCGTTCGCGCCCAGTCCTCGGGCGAGACGTCCTCGATCGCAGCCGTCGGACCGGCAATGCCGGCATTGTTGAAGAGGATGTCCACTCCGCCACCCAATCCCGCGAGCATCGACTGGAGAGCGGCCGGAACGCTGGCGGGGTCAGCCACATCGCATACGACTGCAGTGGCTTCGGGATATTCCGAGGAGAACGAGCTAACCGAAGCGGGATCAATGTCACAGACTGCGACCCGCGCACCGGCTCCAATCATTTTCTTCGCGACGACCCTGCCAATACCGCTGGCACCGGCAGTGATGATCGCGCGCTTGCCAGAGAGAGGGCTCATGCTGCTGCTCCCAATCCAAGGCGATCGCGGGTCGCGGCGGATGACATAATCCGCACACCCATGCGTTCGACGATTTCGCGCGCACGCTGCACAAGCCCGACATTCGTCGCCGGAACACCCCGGTCGAGCCAGATATTGTCTTCGAGACCGACACGCACGTTCCCACCAAGCAGAACGGCCTGGGCGACCATCGGCATCTGCATGCGGCCAACGCCGAAGGCGGACCAGACAACGTCGGCGCCGCGGGCTGCATCCGCCATGGCCTTCATTGCCGTCGTGGTGGCCGGAGCGCCCCAATTCACGCCCAGGCAAAATTGGATCATTGCAGGCCCGGCGAACGCGCCTTCGCCGATGAGCTTCATGACGAAGTCAAGGTGGCCGAGGTCGAATACCTCGAGCTCGGGTTTTACACCGTAACCCCGGATCAAAGCCGCACCTTCGCGAATTTGCTCGGGCGTGGAAATGTAGACCAGATTGCCTTCACCGACGTTGTATGAGCCGCAGTCGAGCGTGCAGATGTTGGGCCGCAGCGCCTCGACGTGGAGGAGCCGGGTTTTCTGGTTGACGAGATCTGTGCCAGCGACGGCCTTGGTCGGATCTTCGGCGTCGAGAACGAGATCGCCGCCCATGCCCGCCGTCATGTTGACGATGATGTCCTTGTTGCGGTCACGAACGCGCTCAAGCACTTCTGCATAGAGTTTGACATCGCGACTTCCGTCCGTCGTCTCCGGATCGCGAACATGGACATGCGCGATCGCGGCTCCGGCTTCGGCGACGGCCAGGACGTCGGCCGCGATCTGCTCTGGAGTCACGGGGACATGCGGGTTCTTCTTGGGGCCCGCCCCGGCGCCGGTAACGGCACAGGTGATAAAGATTTCGTTGTTCATGCCTGTTGTCTCAGCTTGGAGGTTTCGTCTGAAAGAATTTCAAGAGTTTTGGGGTCGATCGCCACGCCGTAGTCCCGGCGTGCGGCTTCCGCCGAAATGTAGCCGTCGATCACGTCTTCGCGCACACGCTCGGGATCGCGGGAGCGCGCAACACCCCAGCCGCCGCCACCCGTG
This sequence comes from Mesorhizobium sp. M0633, assembly GCF_040320645.1. Classification (NCBI taxonomy): domain Bacteria; kingdom Pseudomonadati; phylum Pseudomonadota; class Alphaproteobacteria; order Hyphomicrobiales; family Phyllobacteriaceae; genus Mesorhizobium; species Mesorhizobium sp. M0633. The sequence goes on along the minus strand of NZ_JAMYQC010000016.1, from coordinate 104,890 downwards.
GACAAGAACTCGAATGCCTCGTTCGGCCCGAATTTGTGGGATGACAGAAGCGGAGAGCGCCATGTGCCATCGGGTCTTGGACCGCCGATTATCTCGCGGCGCCCATCGCCATATTCCTGCAGCAGCATCTGTACGGGGCTCCTGCTGCCGCCGTTTACTCCGGGGCTTCCCTCGATCGTTCTGGATGTCTCGATCGAAAGCTCGCCGCCATTGAGAAAGCGGAACTTGAACCGCGCGCCCAGACCGCCCCGGTTCTCGCCCGGGCCGCCGGAATCCTGGCGAAGGTCGAAGGCTTCGACGACGATTGGGTAAAGCAACTCAGCCGCTTCCGCTGGCATGTTGGTGCAGTTGCCCAACGGATCCAGAGTCACATTCAGCCCGTCATTGTACGGCGTTCCGCCCCAGCCGCCCGCCGGGATGTCCGAGAAGACATCGATGCGCCCACCGGCACCGCGAACCGCGGCAACGAACCAGTTTGCATCAGCGCATGTAGGAGCGATCGCAAGATCGGGAATGGCCTTTGCGACCGCCTGCCAGATCGCGCTCTGCACTTTGCCGGAGGTTACCGTGGTGCAGCCGACGACGGGAGCGGGCCAGCGCGCATTCAGCCAGCAGTCATCCGGAAGGCTCAATGTGATTGGCGCAAACATGCCGGCATTCGGCGGAGCGTCAGGCGCCAGGAAGAACTGCAAAGCAGTGTACACGGCGGCGGTTGTGTTCGCGAACGGCGAATTGATCGCACCAGCAACCTGGGGATCGCTGCCCGCGAAATCAACGTGCAGGTTTGAGCCCGATACGGTCAGCTTGACGCGCGCCCAGACCTTGGCATCGGTGATGCCATCGGAGTCCGCGTAGTCGGCGCCTTCGTAGACCCCATCCGGTATCTTTTCGATTTCCGCACGAACGATCCGTTCGGTGTAGCGGATCATGTCGTCCATTCCCTGGAGCAGGGTCGCACGGCCGTATTTGCGCGCAGTAGCCTGGAGTTCATCCTCAGCAGCCAACAGGGCGCCCATATGGGCTTGCAGGTCGCCCCGGATGTAATGCGGCGTGCGCGTGTTTCGCAGCAGGATTTCGAGAAGGTCCGGATCGACCTCATAGTTGCGATAGAGCTTCAGTGGGGGAAGGCGAAGCCCTTCACCGGCGACGTGCGTTCCGAAGCCCTGGCCACCGGGGCCGCCACCACCAAGATCCATCCAGTGACCCCGGCTTACCGCGAAGCCGATCAGCACGTCTTCATGGAAGACAGGCATGGTCAGCGTCACATCATTGATGTGGGTGCCGCCGTCATAGGGGTCATTCAGCACCACGACATCACCCGGCCGGAGCGTCTCGATGCCGAACTTCCGCGCCACTGCCTGGACACTGAAATGCATCGCCGCCAGATGAACGGGGCAGTTCGCGGTCTGACCGACCAGACGCAGCGTGGGATCATAGATCGCGTTCGAAAAGTCGAGATTTTCCGAAAGTATCGGTGAGAAGGATGACTTCTGCAGAATCACCGTCATGCGGCGGCAGACATGTTCGAACGTGTTGCGAAGGACTTCGAACGTGATTGGGTCGATTGGGGTAACCATTATGACCTCTCCAAGATGCAGTTGCGGGCGGAGTCAAAGCGTGCCACCCAACCCGGTGGAATGACGATGCTGGTGTGCGGATCTTCAATGAGAGCAGGGCCGCTGACATCGACCGCGCCGGCGGCGTCGTGAACCAGGCTGTCGGTCCAGCCGCCAAACCAGACCTTGCGTTCGGCCTGACGTGGCGAGCCGATCGCGGAACTCGTGCTGGATTGCAGAACGCCAGCGGGTGATGGCGCTTCCGCCGTCACTGCCAGTGCGACAATCTCCACGGGGAAATCGTCCGACCGGACACCGAACTCTCTCTTGTGCGCGCTGTGGAAAGCCTCAGCCAGTCTATCGAGGTCGCGTCGCTCGATAGCATCCCGGTCCTGCACGACGTCCACTTCGAAAGTCTGGCCCGCATACCGCATGCGCATCACGAAGCTTACCTGCACGCCATCTGCGCTGGCGCCCTGCCCAAGAAGGGCTTCGAGGGCTGCGTCACCGAGTTTCTTCAAACGAAGGCCGATTTCATCGAGCTCCTTGGCGGCCAGCGGAGCGTAGTAGAAAACTTCTTCGTCGTGCTTGATTGCCAGTCGCAGCGCTCCATAAGCAGAGGCAACACCGGAATATCTCGGGACGATGACCGTCGGCGTGCCGAGTGCCTCGGCGACTGCGCAGGCGTGCAGCGGTCCTGCTCCGCCGAAACTCGCAAGCGCGAAATCGCGAGGATCTCGGCCGCGAGAAGCAAGAACAAGCTTGACGGCTTGTGCCATAGCCTCAGTCGCGATCCGAAGCATGCCTTCGGCACATTCCTCGATGCTGAGATTCAACTGAGACGAAAGGGTCTCTACGGCCGCGCGAGCCGCTGCGACGTCCAGTTTGAATTTACCCGAAAGGTCCGGGCTAATCCTGCCGAGCACCAGATTTGCGTCCGTGATCGTCGGCCGCGTTCCACCTCGCCCATAGCAGGCAGGCCCGGGAACCGAACTTGCGGACATGGGGCCGACGCGGAGTGAGCCACCGTTGTCGATCCAGCCGATCGACCCCCCACCGGCGCCGATTGAGCGGATGTCAAGCATCGGCACTGCGACCGGAATGTCGAACTCTATTTCATATTCGCGGGTGATGAGGCCCTGGCCATCCTCGACGATGGACGCGTCGAAGCTCGTTCCGCCCATGTCGGTATGAATGATGTTCACCAAGCTCGCAGTGCGCGCTATCTCGGACGCATATCCGACGCCGCCCGCAGGCCCCGACTCCACCAGTTCCTCGACACGGAGACGAGCCTGGTTGACGGACATCATCCCGCCATTGCTCTTCAGGATCATGAGATTGCCGGTAAATTCCGCTTCACGGAGCCGGGCCTCAAGACGCTCGAAATAGTCGGCCATCACCGGTAGGATCGTGGCTCTAACCGAAGCCAGCGTGAAGCGTGTGTGCTCTCGGAACACCGGCTTGACATCCGCCGAGGGAACTGCCCGCACGCCGGGCAACGCCGCCGTGATAATTTCGGCGACCTTACGCTCGTTTGCCGGGTTCGCGTAGGAGTTGATCAAGCAGATAGCCACCGACTTGATGCCAGCCGCTGCGATGGCCTCGATAATGGGCTGAAGCTCTGCAGCATCAATTTCCTTCTCAACCTTCCCGGACGCATTGGTTCTTTCGTTGATCGTGTAGCGATGCCGGCGGCGGATCAGAGGCTCAGGCTTGGTTTGGTACGGCCGATAAAGATGTTCGCGGTGCATTCGGCCGATTTCGAGCACGTCGCGAAAGCCCTCCGTCGTGATCATCGCAGCATCCGGGAAGGTTCGCTCGATCAGTGCGTTGGTCGCGGTCGTAGTGCCATGGACAAGCAGCTCAATCTGGTTCGGCGCGATGCCGGCATTTGCGATGACGTTCAAGACACCGCGCGACCTTTCCCCAGGGGTCGTCAGAACTTTACCGGTTCGCTCTTCGCCGGTCGCCCTGTTGACCGCGAAGAGGTCCGTGAAAGTCCCTCCCACATCAATACCAACTTTCCACATTCCAGTTGCCCCTTTTTTGATCGTTGATCAAAGAATTTGCCAATAAAACAAATTTGTGTCAACCCCGTTTTTCACGAGATATCCGCAAAGGGTACCTAACCATTTTTGATCGTTGATCAAACAAATTATTCTCGCTATACTCACATCCGCGTCATGCAGATCAGGAGTGAAAATGCCAGCGACCAAGTTTCCCGTGCTTCGGCCGCGGCCAAGAAACTCAGATTTGGAACATGTTTATGCAGAGCTAACTCGTTCAATCATGATGGCCGAGTTTGCACCTGGTCAGAAGCTGAAGCTCGATGACCTGGCCACCGCATTCGGCACAAGCCACATGCCGGTTCGAGAGGCCCTCAATAGACTTGTCATGGCTCGCGCGCTGCAGGCCGAGACGAGGCGAACTCCCTTCATTCCCGAAGCGAGCGTTGAGCGTCTTCGCAATCTGCTTACCCTTCGAACAGATCTTGAAGGCAAAGCGGTGGCGATGACTATCGAGCGCGGGGAGAACGGACTTGCCGATCAGCTGGCCCAGATAAATGCCCGGATGGACACTGAAGCGGAGCGTGGCGCATTAGGGACGCGGGCGTATCTGCAACTAAATCACAGGTTTCATTTTTCGCTGTATGAACGATGCGGAAATCCTGAACTTGTGAACCTGATTGAATTGCTTTGGATGCGTTATGGGCCGTTGTTGAGCCTGCTGAAGGCGACTCCAATGTCGTTCTCAGGGCATCGGCATCACGCAGAAATAATTGCCGCCGTGAGATCGGGCGACAGCGCCACAGCTGTTCAGAACCTGGTCGCCGACCTGCAGGAAGCTGGAGACGCTATCGCGACAGCTTTGTCCACAAATGCAAAAAGCGCACAGCTCTAGATCGAGCGCACCGTAACACTTGGACCGCAATTCCTGGGGTGCGCGTTGATCCCCAGAAGGACGAAACGAATATGGCAGAATTTGAAAACGACCCGCGCGTTGCGAGGGCGGTGCTTGCCGGTGGGATGATATGGATCGACGCTGGTAGCGAGCGACCCGCGACCTCGGCGTCGGGCGAATCTAAGTTGGGGCTCAGGCATTCCGATGCCCGTCGTCGCTCATTTGGACTCGCGAGCCTCCTTTCACGATGCCTGCCGCTGTCTCGGTTGGGCATGCTTCTCGGGTAACTCTCAACGCTACCTGCAGAGAGCCGACGAGAGCATGACGATTTGGGCGCAGCGGGTAGTCCGAAAAGAGTGAGTGGGCGCGATTCAAAGTGAAGCTAGCGTCTGCGCTGCCCATGACTATTCAGCGGTGTCGGAGTGAATGGCCAAGCATGGTTAGCCTGACTACGACAATTTCCGCCAACTCGCAGGGAGGAATATTTTGATTGACGAGATCGATAGTTTTATTGGCGTCGCGCAGCCGTGGATGTGCGACGAGTTTGGTCATATGAACCGCCGATTTTACGCGGCCATGTTCGACGACGCTACATTGGTCGTCTTGCGGTTCTTAGATGTTGATGACCGCCAAGACTCTCTTGGATGGGCAGACGTCAGGACCGAGACCGATTTTCGCGCGGAGGTGAGCGCAGGAACCATTCTCAAAATCCGGTCTTCGGTCACAAAGATTGGGAGAAGTTCGGTCACGATTCGGCACGTCATGACGAATTCGTCCAACGGTGAGACTGCTGCGGTGGAGAGCTGCGTATCGGTTCGGTTTAATCTCCAACGACGTGAATCGAGCGAACTAGGTGCAGCCGTCGTCACTCGCGCGGAGCTATTGTTTGCCGCGTAGCAGAGCAGGCAGCTCTTATCTCGTCATCCTGGAACAGCCGCTGGAGCTGCTGGAGCCATTTCTGCGATATAGGGACGGCCTGCAAAAGGCGGTTCCGTAGCTCACATAGGCCGGATTTATCCCGGCACGCATGGCGTCCGCCAAGGGCATCTGCTGAGAATATGTGAGAACGAGTGTTCCCGGCTTGCCATGAGCGAGATCCGACTTAACCCGGGTGATGATGCCCACATAAAAAAGGCGACGCAGCTCCTCATAATGCCAATCTGCTCGGCAGGTGTCATCGGAAGTAGGCGAAGCGCCGCGATCGGCAAAGGCAGGATCGCCTGTGCGATCTCACCGGATGGAATCACAAGGATCTGCCGCGTGCCGAAGCGCGCCAGCGCGTGGGCTGCACCCCAGCTGTCAGCGACCGCGCAGCGTGCAGCAAAGCCCGATGCGCCAAGCCGCTCCACCATCTCGGTGAGCATCGCCGCCTCGCCGCCATGCAGATGGTCGGCACCGGTCCGTGTCGATGACAATGCCGTCCGGCGGATCAGTGGCGACGATCGGCGCGTAGCGGCGCAGAGCCCACAGCGCCAACCGCTCGAGCGCCATGGCGTCGGCATCGGGCTCGGCATCATGGACCATCAGGCTCGAGACCAGCGCCTGCGCCTTGCTCGCCGGCATGCCGATGCGCAGGTCGGCTGCGTGCGCTGCCGCATCAGCGGCAAGCACGACACGGCGGCGTCCGTCGCGGCCGATCAAAACGAGCGGCGTCTCAGGCGGAGGCGCGGCGTCGCCCGATTTCCTTCTGACGCGATCTGTCGGCCACATCGGAAGGAAGAGCGATACGACCCTTGGCTCGCTGTCTCCACTGTAAAATCTGCGCTCTCTCCTGCACGGCATCGGATCAGTTCGAGTTGCCAGCGCGCTCGCCCGACCCCCTGAACGGGCAGTGGTGTGGACGGCAGGACCGACACCCGCCAGCGGGTTTCGGCGGCTGTCGGCTGGCCAAAATCGGTTGCTTCAGTCTGCCGACGCCAGCGGCGAATGGGGATGATGGCGCCGGAGCTTTCAGCGGCGAGCTGAAGCCGCCGCGAGGCGGTCATCGAAAGCCGTGCAATCTCGGCAACGACAGCGCCAAAACCGCCACGAAGACCCTCTTCGAAACGGGCGAGAACGGATTTTTCGTCGCCGGCTTTGACATAGATTACCCGTCCCGGAGGAAGGCCGGCCTGTTCGATCGCAGGCGTGAACAGATCGGGCCGGGTAACGCACCACAGCCACCTTGCCCACCGTGCGCACGGCAATACCGGCAGCGAAGAGTGCCGCGGCTACGCCATCGACGGCGCCATTGCCACCGCCCGCGACCTCGTGCAGACCGCCAAAAGCCAATCCCCCTCCCGGCAGAACCCTGTCGATCGCGGCCACTTCGAACGGCAAAACCGTGCGCTCGCGTGCATCTCCGCGCCTGTGCCCATCGCTCAAACCGCGCAACAGGGCAACATTGATCGCCGGAGCGAACTCAGGATTGAATAAAACTTGGGGGCAACGTCAGCAGCCCTTGTTCTGACCCCAAGGAGGGACTCAACGACGTTGGCAGCACCCACTAACATTCTATGCTTCCGGTCGGAAGCGGCATGGTTCAATGCTTCGATGTCAGTCGCAAACTACAAGTCAAAAGGCAGCGGATATTCAACTCCACTTGCACAATACCCACTCATCACGCAGCAGCCGAAAGCTCCGACTCCGCCTCAAGAATTCCCGCAGGTCGGGACAACGACCTCGCGATCCGATTACGATAGCCCTTGTTGTACCTCAGACTCGACTCGATGTTTTGGATTTCCTCAGCGGCTAGCCCGCACGCCACCGCCAGGTCCTCGATCGAATATCCAAGGTGCTCACGACAAGCGCGGATGATGTGGGTCCCCTCTGACATAGCCGTCAAGACTGTCTCGGGAATGCACGAAACCTTCATAGCACCTCCGAGAAGAACAGGGATGCCTAACACAATCGGGAGATTTCCTACCGACCTGGCGATCCCCAGCAAGTGAATAAATGGACGTCGATTCGTTCGCCGCACCGTCCACCGAGCCTAGCGGACGCTTTATTCCATTGCTGGCCACCGTCAGAAAAAAGCGCTGTTAACCAAATTTTTTAACCCGCCAATGCTTATTCGCGAGATTGAAGGGGTGAGGTGATCGATGTGTGATTCAAACATAAGCGCGTTTCCGCTGCATCGACGGCGGAAATTGGTCGAAGGTATCGCCCAAGTCCTGGAATCCAGGAACGGGGAGGACGGGAATGCCTTCTGGCGCAGCACCGCCAAGACAATTCTCGTTCAACTGTCCGAATCAGGAATTGCACCTGGGCTGGCCGAACAGGAAGTTGGAACGCTTCTTCATGCTGTCTTAGGCGAAATAGCCACCCGCAGTGCTTCGCGCGCATGATTTCGATGACCGCGGCGATCTTTTCATCCGCATTGAGAAACCTTGCATTTGGCGGATGCAGTGGCGCTACTATAGCGAGCCCCCGGGTGTCTCCATGCGGCAATTCTTTCGTCGTGAGCACGAATGCTATTGTGCAAGTTCCGCAGCTGTGCTCTCGGGCGAGAAACGGTTCCACATCGAGTATATCCGGCGGTCATCCATTGGCCTTTGCCGAGTTTCGGGATGCGTTCGCGATCAAGGACGAGTGGGAAAAGCTGGCGGCGAGATTTGCCGAGCGTACGGCTGATGCCTGAAGATCCGTTGCCCGGACCGATTCTTCAGCCCTCTGCGTCATTTGCACGGCTCGCTTCATTTCTGAAGGACTGGCGCAAGAACCTGGAGCCGCACAGAACAGTCGACGTCGAGAATTTGCGCGATATCCTTCTCCGGATTCGATCGGGGTTGAAAGCCAACCGCCGCGCCCTAGTCTCGGCCCCTGAAACGCTCGTACCAGCGCAACTCGACCAAATGCTGAGCGCACTGTCGCCCGCGCTGCTACAGGCCCGGCAGCGCGGCGACGCAATCGACGTCTGGTCTGTCGCGGGGTTGGGTCGCAATGAGGTCCGTACAGCGAGGGTTCTAACTTGGCTGCTCGATCCCGGTGGCTCTCACGGGGCTGGGGATGCCTACCTCATTGAGATTTGGAACCGCATCGGCGGGACGCGCAAGGCGGGCTTCCTGCTCAGGGATGTTCAAGGTGCGGTTCGTGAGAGCTATCCGCTTGGCAATGGGGATCACCGTGTCGATATCGAGATTACGGGTGCGAACTTCCTCCTGTTCCTGGAAGTCAAGATTGACGCGCTGGAAACCAAAAGGGACCAAGTAGCTCTATATGCGCAGTTGGCAGCCACAAAGGCGGCGAGCCTTCGCAAGCAGCATTGGGCCGTCCTATACCTCTCAGAAACATCGCCCTCAGACCCCACAAATTGCATCCAGCTTCGGTGGGCAGACGTTTCGAGGGCGATCAAATCCGTCGCGCGAAATCTTGGCGCGCAAACCTTCTCCACGCGACTAGCGCTGCTTTTCGCAGCGCACGTGGGCCGATTTCACTAAGGAGTTTGAATGACCGATAACGCAGAACTTGACGGATTGATCGTAGAAAACTTGTTGGACCTCGATGCCGCTGCAAAGCGAATTGAGGTCATTGGTGAAAACATTTGGGAGTCGATCATCGAGCATCTCGATGACTGGGCAAAGAAACAAGGCTGGAAAGGAGCTTTCGAGCGAGATAATCCTTGGACCGCTCCCCAAGAATGGTTTCTAGAAGGTCAGCCGGAGGCTTGGTTCTACCCGGACAAGGGACCGGATGATACCGGCGAAGGCATAGGTCAGGAGCCTTACTTCTGGCTCTCCCGCTATCTTGGTGTCGCAGGCGGCCAACTTTGTCTTTGGTTCGGGCAAGACTCCACGGGCATGAGGAAATGGAAACCCCTCGCGAAAGATCACGCTCGGGTTTTGGCCGAGACCGATTTCCATCTCAGCGATAGCGGCAACTTCTACACGGTGTGCAGCTTGGATTCAAAAGCAGTTGCTGCCGCGATTGCCGATGGCCGCCTTGAAGAGGCGATGACCCCGCTACTGGAGGCGTTGGAACGAGCAGACAATGCCAAGACTCTGTTTTCAACATTGCTCGCTAAGGCGAGGAAAGCCTAATGGTCACGACCTGCCACGGGTAATTTCCTCCATCTGAGATTAGAGTCCGGCCTTCAAGGGTTCGCGACATCGCCGATGACGATTCCAGTTGCATAAATGTATCCGGCCTCTCTCGAGTGGACTGCTGTTGCAGCCAGGCCATGATGAGATCCGCGCACGCCGTTCCCAATAAATGGTTCGGGCACGAAGCCCGCTTTTTTGCACAGGGCTTACGGCATGTTGATCAACTGTTTCGTCATCGCTATTCGCGAGCCTTGCAATCGAGCCAGAAGCGTTAGGCGAATGCAGGATCCCTGCGTTCGTAGAGCGCTCCCGGCTTGGTCAGAACAACCCAGACAATACGCGCCATCTTGGCGGCGAGTGCGACAACGGCCTTGTTCGGGGGCGTGCGTAAGCACCTTCAGTTGCCAGCAGATCAGCATGCCTCCCCTCCTCAATAAGCTGTCCCTTGTCGAAGACCACGATCTTGTCGGCCCTACGAATGGTGCTGAGTCGATGAGCGATGACGATTATGGTGTTACCGGCCCGACGAAGATCTTCAATGATTCGCAGGACAAACCCCTCGGCTATCGAGTCGAGAGAGGAGGTCGCTTCGTCGAGGATCAGGATCTCCGGATCCCGGTACAGAGCCCGAGCCAACGCAAGCTGCTGCTTCTCGCCGCCGGAGAGGCGTATGTCGCACTGCACTTAAATGTGAGATTGCGCCCAGCTCGCTCAACCGCTGCACCTAATCATGAGATTCAATGGCCCTGAGTCTCAATTCACCTGCAGCGACTGAGAGTTTGGTTGAAACCGATATGCCGGCGTCGATCGCAGCGAACCGCGTATAGTAAGCCCCCAAGCGTTTGGCGCTTGAGTCCGGAGACGTACGTCGGACCAGCCTGATAGACGATTGAGACACCAGCGAGCAGCGCCATGCGGAGCCCAATAGGCAAGATCGGTCTTGCAATCGTAGGTCTTGGGAGTCTCTGTTCGGCTACAAGCTCATCGAAACCCGGAACGACGGCGCCAAGGATGGTGCAGCGGCCTATCGATGGGTGATGGCGGACTGGCTTCGGGCATCGTCTGATGAGGAGTAAACGGACGATATCGATTGGCGACACCCAACCGACAGATGCTCCCGTCAGCGACTGATCGATGAGCCGCTCGCCCTGGACGGCAACTACCCAAAGATCCTCGAATGGCAAGGACGTGCTTGCGAGGGCAGATGACCCCTCCCTCGTCTCTTGCTGCCGTTGCCTGCAAACGGGACAGGTTATACGCCAACCCTCGGTCCAGCTTCGCTGTACCGCAGTTGCGGCCGGTCAGCTCGCCGAATCGGCGGGCAAGCTGTACGTAGCCACTTATCGCTTCGCGGGCTTCAATTACGCCGAAGCAAACGAGGGAGATCTGAAGCCGATTGCTGAGAAATCGCAGCGTGTTCAGCACGACCCGCTGCTCGCGGTACGAGCCGGCGAGAATGTTATGTACTTCATCGATCACCAGGACCTGGACGCCAACCGTTTTCAGAAGCCGCAACGCCGCCTGCTCCATCTGCACGATGTCGGCGCGGGGTGCCTGTGGCGCGCCAAGTGCAGCCAGGATCTCGGCATATAGACGGCGCTCACCTGGCTTCCCCGTCATCTCGATGGCCAGAACCGGCATAGCCTGAACGCCGGTCGTCGGATCAAAGCGGGAGGGGTTATTGTCGCAGAATTTTTCCATGATCATCGTCTTGCCCATGCCACTGTCGCCGTAGATGGCGACCGAGGGCATGCGCGTGCCGCGCGGATGGCCGACCAGCAGGTTGAGACGATCGAGTGCCTGCTTGGCGCGCGGATAAAAAATCCATCGGCGAGCCTGAAGCGCGCGAACTCGGACAATATCGGGCTCGCCGAGGAGGTCTTTGGCCGCCTGCGTCAGATGGACGTTATCCGTGCTCAAAGGGGCTCAATCCAAATCTTCGACGGAGGGAACAGGTTTGCTTGAATCGACGCCACGAAGCGAGCCCACTTCATCGTCATCCACATTCGTTTTCGCAAGCCGGCGCCCTTGTGTCTTGTTTTTCGCCTGCTCGATCAGTTCGCGCTGCGAGAGCGCAGTGCGAATAAGGACGTGCATGTCAATTTCGCGTTTGCCCTGAGCGTTAAGTTTGCGTCGGGCAGCCTGCGCCTCCCACAACGTAATGGGCGCGAGTGTCACATCGGCATAGCGAGCCTCAACAAAGCTGCCTGAGGACCGCTTAACAAAGATGCGCGACAGATCGCGGGGATCGTATTTCACAATCAGGCGGGCCTTGGTTCGTCCAATATCGGCGGCCAGGGCGGGCGACCAGTAGCGGATGTTGAAAAGATGGATGCCGGTCGGGCGCAACGTTCTCTCTGCCTCCGGCAGGAAGGAGATCCAGAACTGCATACGATCGTTCGGCAGGCGCAACACCAACTCACTCTCCTGCTGTCGCCAGACCGCAATCGGTGGCCGACGGAGTGCGCCATGGATAGCATGATGGTATTGCCCAACGATCTCGAGTGCGATGTAGCGCTCAAGCTCTCGAAGCGTCAGTGTCGCATGGCGTTTGGCATCATACTGGCGCCGTTCCTCGATGTTGCTTGAGGTCGATCCTGGCAGCAGATGAACCGCGCCCATCTGCGTGCCGATCAACCGTTCGATGTGGCCGCCGAAATGAGGCGTCCCCGGCGGACGCCAATCGATCTTTATGCCGTTGTCCCGGCAAGCACGTTCGAATGCATGACTTCGAAAGTCCGCGCCGTTGTCGACATGTATCGTTCCCGGCAAACCGGCCACTGGCCACGCTTCATGGATACCCCTCTCCTGCAACCATTGGGTTTTGTCGAATACTGAGTGCAGTATGCATAGGCTTGTCGATAATCGCGACGGCGCCTCCATGGTCAGATAGAGGCCCGTCACCATCCGAGAAAAGATGTCCAACGCAAGTGTCAGCCAGGGCCGTCCGAGCGGCAGACGCGTTTCTTCGTCGACAACGAATACGTCAACTTTGGTATGATCGATTTGCACAAATTCGAGCGGCCGCGACGCCGAAAGGGCACCTGGCGTGGCCGTTGTAGCTTTGACGACCTCGCTCTCGCCGCGCTTACGCCCCCTCACCCGTAGATCGACTTCTTCAACCCGGGATTTGATGGTGCGCCAGTTTGGTGGAGCAAGGCCGGCCGCTGCGCAGGCGATTTGGACCTGGCGAACCAACTGCGCGAAGGACGGGCGTGTCGGCTTGAGATAAAAGCCTTCAATCGTTCGTCGCACGAGAGCTTCTCGATCTTTGTCGAGGGCACGATGTCCCTGGCGCCGACCGCGCTTGCGGTCCATCAGCGAACTTACAGTGCCACCTGCTCGAAACAGCTTGATCATCCTGTAGAGAGTGGCCCGGCTCAGGTCCAGTTCCCACGCCAGATCCGCTACAGCCTGACCGCTCAGGCTTTTTGGATAGCGCTCCACGAGCTTGCGGATTGCCTCTTCGCGCCGGCACGCCTCGTTCCAACGGGTTCGCTCCCCGTACCTCGACTACCGCGAGCTTTGACCTTCGGTGCTGACCATCGGCCGTCGATCGGCCTCTTCTCGACGCGGGCCGTCAGGTTCAAGGCGCTTACGCCGCCACAACGCAAGGAAACAGCATGGAAAAGCACACAGCGATTTCGAAAAGACCATGCCTGACGCTCAATCCTTCGACGGCCGCCGGATGTGGACCCTGCAAGAGGCTCGGGCGCTGCATGAACGCGCCTTTCAATGGCGCAAACCGTTCACCGCCAGAATTTCAATCCGAACAAGGTCCAGCTCAGCCGGCTTCTCAGCATCAAGACGCGCAGCGCCAGCAGAATTATGTTCACTTGCTAAGCGTTAGAATGTGCATATATTGTGCGGAAGAGAGGTCGGAGATATGTCATGACCCACGCACAGCTCGCACAGTCAAAGATGGTCTCAGGCTTTGTCGACAGCCTGCAGGAGCCGCGCACGCCCTATATCTCGCCAAAGCGCCTGTCGCAGGCGCTTGGCGTGAAGGTGGCCAACCTGGCGCAGTTGACCGGTGTCCACCGCAACACGCTCCGTAACCCGTCATCGGAGCGCCTGCAGGGCCGGATGCGCGAGATGGTCAAGGTGATTTCGGCCGCGACAGAGCTCACCGGCGATATCGACAAGGCGATCTACTGGTATCGCAACGAGCCGATCGCCGACTATGGCCATCGCACGGCTGCCGAGCTCGTTGCGGACGGCCAGGTCGAGGCGGTTCTGGCCTTCATCCGGGATCTTGAGAACGGGGCGCGCGGGTGAAGATCACCCGCGTCGGGCCGGACGAGATCTTCTATCGCTATCTTACACCCAAATGGGCTTTTTTGCCTACCAGTGGTGCAGGCGCGGCGATTGACGGCGGGCGTTTCAACCGGCCAGGCGTCGAAGCGCTCTATCTGTCCCGTTCAACCCAGACGGCGCTCGATGAATACAGGCAGGGTACGAGCATCGTCCCACCAGCCACCCTTGCCGCTTACAAGATCACGCTCGCCGAGGTGGCCGACCTTTCGCAGGGATTCGACCCGAATGCATGGGATAGTGCTTGGAAGGAATGGGATTGTGCCTGGCGCCAGATGGCACGCATCGACAAGAAGATCCCGCCATCGTGGAAGCTTGCGGACTTGGTCATCACCGCCGGGCTTCGCGGCATCCTGTTCCCGTCGCTGCGTCACGCCGGCGGCACCAATCTGGTGATCTTTCCGGCCAATCTTGTCGACGGCGATCATGTCGCGGTTCACGATCCCGATGACCGGCTCCCGCACGACCAGTCTTCCTGGTCCTGAGTCAGCGACCGTCTCTGTGGTCGCAATGCGACAACGCGTGCTCACGACACCTAGTCCTCAACGACATCGTCCTCGCCCTCCCCGCTTGCCAGCCCGGCCGGAATATCGCCGGCCAGCATCTTCTCCTTCGACAGCAGGCCTGCATCCTCGAGCGCCTCGAAATCCGGCAGCTGCCGCAGCGTGTCGAGCCCGAACTGCGACAGGAAGGTTTTCGTCGTCACATAGGTGTACGGCGCGCCCGGCTGCGGTGAGCGTGGCCCCGAGGCGATCAGCTCCTGCGCGCGCAGCACACCGATCAGATCGCGCGACACCTCCTTGCCGAAGAAGGACGACAGTTCGCCACGCGCGATCGGTTGGAAATAGGCAATGCACATCAGCACAAGCGCCTCCGATTGCGTCAGGTCTTTTGTCCCCTCGCCCGCCGCGGTGCCGAACGCGGCGTGGATGGCGTCGCCAAAGGCTTTCTTGGTCCGGTGCTGCCAGCCGCCGGCGACCGAGACCAGCTCGTAGGGACGACTGGCGAGCTCTGCGCGGATGTCGTCGATGACTAGGTCGAGATTGCAGTTCTTGCCGACGACGCGCGCCAGCATCTCGCGCGGCACGGGTTCGCTCGCAGCAAAGATGACAGCTTCGACGCGGCCCATCCATTCACGCCAGCGCAGTTCGGCCGGCAAGTGCTCGAGCTCGGTGTCCAGCAAGGCAGGCTGATCGTTTGCCTTGCGGCGGGCGAAGGCTTCGTTCATTGCTAGAGCCCAAACAGCCGGAAGCTGGTGCGGCCAGAGAGCTCGCGCGCGGCATCCAATTGCTGCAGTCGCTCGAACAGGCGCCGTGCGGCAAAACGCGACAGGTTTTTCGGCGTCAGCGAGCCTGAGATCGCGTCTTCATTCAGCAGCAAAAAAATCACGTCGCCGGCACCCTTGGCGCGCAGTTTTGGCGCGACGGCGAGGAGCTTCTCGGCGCGGCGCGAGAGCTCGCCGGCCAACCGACAGGCATCGGCCGCCGCATGAACCAGCGTGACGCAGACCGCCCGCTCAAAATCCTTCTCTCCCGAACGGATCCGCTTGCCGCCGCCGCCCTCGGACCGAAACGCCGGGCCAAAGGCCTGCGCCATGATGAGCGGCAGCGGTCGCGGCCAGCGCAGGCTTTGCGCCAGCACCAGGTCGGCCAGCCACCAGGCCAACAGCTCGGAGTCAGGCCGCGTCGTCACAACGTGCGCGGCAATCGCCGCAGCCGCGAACGGCGCTGGCCGGCCGCCGCTGACCCTTTTCGTCGATCGCCGCGCACAGGTCGGCGAGAGCCTCGTCATCCCAGGCGAGCCCGAGCAGCTCGGCCACTTTCGCTAGACGTTCGGTACTGGCGGCGGGTGGCTGTAGCGCCAGTTGCCGCCAGGCGTCAAAGACGGCGCCGGCGGGACCGGGATCGACGCCGACCGGGCGCAGGTGCCAGGCGTCGCGCAAGGCGGCCGCGTCCTCGGCGCGGCCGGCGAGCCGCATCGAGGCGGCGGCGCAGTTGAGCGCCAACCGCTGCCGCCAGGCGCCGGCCCAGCTGGCTTGCGCGCGGGCAAGCACGTCGAGCGAAGCCAAGGCAGCGCCGGCGTGAAAGGCGGCGTCGGCCTCATGCAGCGCGCCGCCGGCAGCTAGCGCCCAAGGCGGACGGTGGGCGGCGCAGACGTGCTGGCGGTCGCGGGATCGAGGCGAATCATGCTTTCGAGGGTAAACTGCCAGTGCGCTTTATGCCATGTTTTTCGCCTGAAAACGCACAGGCTGTCGTCAGCACACAACGAACGATAATGTTGCAGTATCAATCGCTTAACGCTGGTGACCAACCGTCGAATTGTTAGCGTTCTCTCTTGGATTTAGCTGAAGATGTGATTGCCTACGACAAGAATATGCAGCGGCATTCCAGATACTCGATCCCGGTCGGATGGGCTTCTGCAAATTGGCAATGGATGACAGTCGTGAATTTGTTGGCTGCTGATCGTGCTGAAACGGCCGGCGATCGGCAGTCGATTAGTCAGAAAGGGCTTGCATGGCACCGGTAGGTAAAGTGGTTCAATTCCCAAAAAGGTTCTGGTTTCATTCAGTCTGATCAAGTCGGCCCCGATGTGCTCGTGCATGTTTCTGCCGTGGAGTGCGCCGGATTGCGGGGCCTCAATGATGGTCAGAAGATCAGCTATGAACTGGTGCAGGACAAACGTTCTGGAAAGACGTTAGCCGGCGAGCTTCGGACGATTTGATCGAGGCTGACCGGCTATACAGCGGTCGGCTTCATCCCTTCCACATCATCGAGCGAAGAAGAGCCTGCATCTGCTCTGGCACGTCGAGTTCGCCGCGCGCCTCGATCTCCAAAAGGTATCGGGCTTTGGCCAAACGATCGCCTTGGGTGACAGCAGGATAGGCGCAGATAGCCAGCAGCGCCCTCTCCTCCTCTCGGTTGGCATTGTCGTGGTCGCGGCCCCTGCCGCCCACTTCGTGTACGACCTTGCCGAAGGCCGCGTATGCGGTCATGTGCGACTCAATCAATGCTCGCAGTTCGCTTGAGAGATTCTGTTGTGGGTTTGGTGCCTCGGTGGCGTGAGCCACCGCGGTAACCGTCGAGGCGAAGACGGCGCTGCCGGAGTGGAAAAGCACGGCGCGGCGGTTGATCCTGGACGTGGTGATCTCTCCTCTTCATTTCATGGCAAGCCCGATCGGGCGTCGCACCATCAACGACACTTGTTAGCAAGACGCCCAGCACATTCATGTCAGGATGGATAGACCTCCCTCCCCTCCCCGCCCCAAGTAGGAACTGGGGTCGCGACTGGCATGCACGCCCCATTTTTAACGAACTGTTAAGGTTACTGGACCGCACATAGATGGCAATCGCTGGAAAGCACGAAGCGGCGATGAGCAACAAGCGATCAAGGGGCTGAAACGGCCATACATTTCAGTTGTACGTGTGCAACCACTGCCCCCAACCGGTTTGGGTGGTCCAGGGTGGAAGCCCGCGATGGAATGACGGTCAGTATTTTGCAAATTGGCCTAAGCCCGCTTCTGTTGCCAGCGAGAGGTGGTAGGCTGAAGAGTCGGCATTAGATGCCTGCGGATCGACCGTTGTCGAAGGAAATTGGTGGTGGCCAATCGCTTCGAAGCCCAGACTAGGTGCCCTGCGCGTCGTGCGGCGATGAAGGGTACGACGACTACATCGGCGTCGACGTCTTGTCTCGCGAAACCCGCCTGGCGCCCCGGGTGCATCGACTGTGGCCGCTTCACGTCGTAAGATGGTAATGCCAGACCGATGATGCTGCTATGGCTTGGCTGGTTGTACGCGTGCAACTCTCTCGCCCGACGCCCGAACAGCAAATTGGTATGGTGTGGTTTCCCGCGGGCTCTGGGTGGAGACTGGATCATGTGCTCCGTGTGAGTTGCAGGCGGCCCAACAATCACGGGCCCCTGCTCGGCACCGAGAACTGAAGCTCCCTCATCGAAGGCATTCGTCAAACGCTGACCTGCCCAAGGCTTCCGCTCTCGGTTGTGCGGACACAAAGCAAACGTGAACCGCCTTGCCATATTGCCGACCGGATAGATCTGGGCGGTCGATAGGCTCAGCCGCAGGACAGTGCCTGGATGTTGCGGAGGTCGCCGCTGGCGCCGAGGAAATGCGTGGCAAGGAATGGCGCAAGGCGTGCAACCTCGCGGTCTCTGATCGAACGGAGCTTCGCCAGATCGCGTTGGACGATAGCCCGGTTCAGCGGACCGCCGCGGGCGCCGCGAAGTACAGGCCAGTGGGGTCAGTGAGGAGCGGACAGATCCGGCGGCGGATAGCGACCGCGCGCAGCGCGATCAATAGCACGCCACCAGCTGGGTCTTTGCGTGCTTCCGATGAGACGCATCACGGTGGGGCACCGATATGGATCCTGCCGGTCAACCCATTAGCTTCGCCGGCGGACATAGGAGCTAAAGAGCCGCAATAGTTTCACATGTACAACTTTGGTGCCGGAGCGTGCCGAGGTTCATGCTGACTGGAAGTGTGCTCGGGCACCGCGACAGATACCGAGGCCCGGATGCAAATCGAAAATGATTGTGAAGGAGCTCCGACAACGAAGTTGCACACGTACAACGTCGGCTGCAAAACGGTGGCGCCCGTCCAGCAACGCAACCTTGCCGCCCTCGGCCGGATGCGACTGCCTGCGAGAGGCAAGGCGTCGGAAATCCTCGGCGCAACACGTCAATCCTGTGGGCGGTGACGATTTCAACGAGCGACCAGGAGAGGGAGTTGCACACGTACAACCAGCGTAATATAGGCATCACTGTTGTGCCGGCACCCGCGGTTCCGCCTGTAGCCGACGACCACTGGCGGTCTCTTCAAATTGCGATCTATCGGCAGGGGAAGCGGTGCGGCTCCAAATTCCTGCAATGCAGTCGTATGCCGGCCCCGTCCGGGAAATACCTTGGCGACATAGTAGTGCGCGGCTTTGATTCTTTGCAATTTGCAAGCGGACGAGGACTCGCTTAGCGGCTTGGCAGCGTTAACCTTTCATTAACCAAAAAGAGTTTGTCGACCATCCAGAATCAGTCCATCTTGATCAGCGCATTTCTGTCGCCTCTTGGCCAAAATGCGCAGATCAGGAGAGGCCGGTGTTGGACAAGGTCAGCCAAAGCAGTCCCGCGGGCGAAAGCCTTCGCGAACTCATCGCCACGGATGCTGCGGAACTGTCAAGGCAGTTGCAGGCGCATCAGGCAAGAACATTCCCCCCGACGTCGCAGAAGGGCATACGCCTATTCACGCCGGGGGAGGCCGCTGACTTCATCGGCATCCATGAGGGCTATCTTCGCCAGATCGTCGCCGAGGGGCATGGTCCGCAGCCACAGCCAAACGGACGGCGGCTCTATTCCGTGGGGGATATTGACCGGCTCCGCCAGGTGCTCGACGAGGCGAACTCGAAGGCGCCTGGAAAATACATTCGACATCGCAGGGCAGGGGAGAAGCTTCAGATTCTCTCTGTCATGAATTTCAAGGGCGGCAGCGCCAAGACGACGACGGCTGCCCATCTCGCGCAGTTCCTGTCCCTGCGCGGCTACCGGGTGCTCGCCATCGACCTTGATCCGCAGGCCAGTCTATCGGCCATGTTTGGCCACCAGCCTGAGCTGGATGTTGGCCCCAACGAGACCATCTACGGGGCGATCCGTTACGACGAGGATTGTCGCAGCATTCTGGAAATCGTGCGCTCGACCTATACGCCCAACCTGCACCTCATCCCGGGCAATCTAGAACTGATGGAGTTCGAGCACGAGACGCCGAAGGTGTTGTCCAGCCGGCAGCCTGGCACGATGTTCTTCGCTCGCCTCGGTGAATGCCTGGCCGAGATCGAAAGCGCGTATGACGTCGTCGTCATCGACTGCCCGCCGCAACTTGGCTTCCTGACGCTGTCGGCCTTGTGCTCCGCCACGGCCGTCATCATCACCGTGCACCCACAGATGCTCGACGTCATGTCGATGTCTCAGTTCCTGCTCATGACCTCGGACTTACTCTCGGTCGTGGAGAACGCCGGCGGCAACACCGACTATGATTGGATGCGTTATCTGGTCACGCGGTTCGAGCCGAACGATGGTCCGCAAAGCCAGATGGCCGGGTTCATGCGCTCGATCTTCGGCAATCGCGTGCTCGAAAACGCCATGCTCAAGTCCACGGCGATCTCCGATGCTGGGCTGACCAAGCAGACCCTTTACGAGGTCGAGCGCGGGCAATTCACGCGCGGGACATACGACCGTGCGCTTGAGAGCCTGACCCTCGTCAACGGCGAGATCGAGGAACTGATCCGCAAGACCTGGGGGCGTAAATAGCAATGGCCCGCAAGAACCTATTCGAAGTCTCGGAACCGACCGGCGAGCAAACTCCGCCTGACGCCGCCAGGACGGCACTGGTGAGGCCACTGATGGGGCTGGATCGGCCGCTCAAGCCGGGCAGGCCGGTCGGCGCCATCTCGCAATCGCTCGAGAACATCAATTCGCGCGCTCAGCGGGCCGAGGAGATCGAGCGCAAGCTGTCGGAAGGGCAGGCGGTCGTTGAGCTCGAGCCCAGTCTCATCGACCAGTCCATCGTGGTCGATCGACTGGGCGTGAGCGACGAAAGACGAGCGGCCCTCGTCGACCAGATCCGCGAGCATGGACAACAGGTGCCCATCCTGGTGCGCCCGCATCCTGAAAACGATGCTCGCTACCAGGTCGCCTACGGGCATCGGAGACTGGCTGCGGTCAGTCAGCTCGGCCGCATGGTCCGCGCTGTCGTCAGGGACCTGACCGACGAGCAGCTCGTCGTCAGCCAGGGGCAGGAAAACAACAGTCGCAGTGACCTTTCCTACGTCGAGCGCTGCTATTTTGCGGCCAAGCTCGAGGCCAAGGGCTTTTCGCGAGACATCATCATGGCCTCGCTTGGCGTCGACAAGGCGGCGCTGTCCAGGATGATTGCGCTGGTCGCGCGCCTGCCGGCCGAGATTATCGAGGCGATCGGCACCGCGGAATCCGTTGGGCGTCAGAAATGGGCCGAGCTTGCCGATCTGCTCGAGGAAAAGGGCAAGCGGGCCAAGGCGCTTAAGGCCATCCAGGATCCTGAATTCGCGGCGCGCACGAGTGATGAGCGTTTTCAGGCCATTCACGACCTCGTCAAGACCGCGGCAAAGAAGCCGGAGCGGACGGTGTGGACCGCCGCCAACGGATCTCGCCTGGTCAACATCAGCGACAGCGAAACGAAGATGACCTTCGCTTTCGACAAGCGCATCGAACCGGAATTCGCAAGCTTCGTGCGGGAGCGCCTGCAAACGCTCTATGACGAGTTCCGCCAAAAGATAACGGACTAAGGAGCACTTAACCGCAAAAGAAAAAGGCCCCCGAACGTCACCGTAGCGGAAGCCCTTCTCGTATCTAGACAATCCGAGAATCTCATTTCCGCGAATCAGTGTCAAGAGTTTTAAGCGTCGATTCGGCGGACGGATTTCTTTTGCCTAATTGAAGGCGAAGGAAGAAATGGAGACGGGTATTGCAACGACGCCCTTTGGGCGGCGGCCGATGTCGCTTGCCATGCTGGCAGCGCAAAACGAGTCAGGTGAGATCCCCAAGGACAGGGTCGTCGACAAGTGGCAGATCTATCGCAACCTCTGCGAGGGCAAGAGCATCGTCGGCATCGGCGATCGCGCTCTGGCCGTCCTGAATGCGTTGCTATCATTCTATCCTGACAGTGATCTGTGTGAGGAAAACGGACTCATCGTCTTTCCCTCTAACGCACAGCTGTCCCTCAGGGCGCACGGAATGCCTGATACCACTGTTAGGCGACACCTGGCGGCCCTAGTGGACCTCGCGCTGATCATCCGCCGGGACAGCCCGAACGGCAAGCGTTATGCGCGGAAGGGCCGGGGAGGGGAGATCGAGGAAGCATTTGGCTTCTCACTGGCGCCGCTGCTCGCCCGTGCTTGCGAGTTCGAGGCGGCGGCTGAGCGTGTTCGCGCCGACAACAGGGCGCTCAGGCTTATGCGCGAGCGGATCACCTTGCACCGCCGCGACATCCACAAGCTGATCGAGGCGGCCGTTGAGGAAGATGTGCCAGGCGACTGGGGAGGCCTGTGGAAGCGTTTCCGCGGCGTTGTGGAGGGAATTCCGCGCCGAGCTTGCATTGCCGACCTTGAACGTATCGTGGCCGATCTAGCCGTGTTGCGTGACGAAGTGGATAAGCTGCTGGAAATTCATATGAAATCCACGAATCTGAGCGGCAATGACTCCCAAAGCGAGCGGCAGCAATCTAATTCAAATACCGACTCTATTTTTGAATTTGAACCTGCTTTGGAGAAAAGCGGGTCGACGGCCCAGCCAAGGACGAGGACCGCAGAGCCCTCGAAAACATATCCGCTGGGGATTGTGCTGAAGGCCTGCCCTGAAATTGCGGATTACGCCGTCGACGGGATCGGCAACTGGCGCGATTTAATGGTCACGGCGGCCCAGGTGCGCGGTTACCTAGGCGTGTCGCCTTCCGCATACGAGGACGCCTGCCATGCGATGGGGCAGGAAACCGCGGCAATGGTGATCGCCTGCATTCTGCAGCGGGCACAGCACATCAATTCCGCGGGCGGATATCTGCGCGTTCTCACCGATAAGGCCAGGGCAGGGCAGTTTTCGGTCGGGCCGATGCTGATGGCCGCCTTGAAGGCCAATGGGTCGGTATCAAGGATGACGGGATGACGGTCGCCGATCGCGCAGTTTTATCGCTTTGCGCCTAGTTCAAGCGAGAGAGTGCGGCCTTGTCGATCGTCGGCGCCGCAGACCGAGCATATTTCAAAGTCGGCGGGCTATCTGCGCGGCCTGACCAACAAGGCCAGGGCAGGGCAGTTTTCCATCAGTCCTGTTCTCATGCGTCTGCGCAAGAAAAGCCGATCGGGCGAGGTGATGAGGCGCTGCCGCAGTCGTCACCGCAGTTCCAGAATGTCCTTGCCGATGACCGTCAATGGCAAGACCTCCACGCCGTTCTTCAGCGGAAAGGACTGAATGCCCGGATAGACGACGATGCGCCGCTCTGGATTAAGATCTTCACAGGCCTCATGGAAGCCTCTTTCGACTTTAGGGGTCAGGCTCCGCTTGACCTCAATTGCCCAGGGACGCCGTCCGGGAAAAGTGAGAAGGAGATCGATCTCAGCGCCGGCGGCTGTCCGGTAGAAATTGCTCTGAGACCCTTGCGGTGCCATCGCGATGAGCGATTCGATGACGAAACCCTCCCAACTCGCACCAGCGACGGGATGACCGAGTACATCTTCCTGCGAGGCGAGGCCGAGCAGCGTATGGGTGATGCCGCTGTCGCGGACATAAATGCGCGGCGATTTGACCAGCCGCTTGCCGACATTGGCGTGCCAAGGCTTCAGCCTGCGCACCAATAGGAGGTCGACCAACAAGTCGAGATACGAGGCGGCCGTCTTGCCGTCTACACCGAGAGCGCGTGCGAATGCCGCCGCATTAAGGAGGCTGGACTGTTGATGCGCTAGCATGGTCCAGAATCGGCGCAGCGTTTCGGCAGGAATACGGGGACCCAGCAGAGGAATGTCGCGCTCCAGATAGGTTCGGATAAAGTCCTGTCTCCAGCGTTGGCTGGCGCGGTCACTGGCGGCGAGAAAACTGTCGGGAAAACCGCCGCGCACCCACAGGGAACTGATGTCGTCGGCAGGCAATTCGAGACCATCGATTGGGTGCATTTCGAGATAGGCGATGCGGCCTGCCAGCGTCTCGCCGGACTGCTTGAGAAGATCGATCGATGCGGACCCGAGCAGCAGGAAACGGCCGGCTTTTTGTCCGCTACGGCGGCCGCGGTCTATGAGTCCACGCAGGTTCTGGAATAGCCCTGGCAGCCGATGGACCTCGTCGAGAATTACCAGCTTGTCCTGGTGCTCGGCGAGATAGAGCTCCGGCTCAGCAAGTCTGGCGCGGTCTGCATCGGACTCGAGGTCGAGATAAATCGAGGGGCGCCGTTCGCCTACGGCGAGCGCAAGCGTCGTCTTGCCGACTTGCCGCGGTCCGATGAGTGCGACGGCGGGCATGCTGTCGAGCAGTTCATTGAGGTCGGCTGTTATGCGGCGCTCGATCATCCTTGCATTTATGGAGTATGATTCCAGAATTGCAAGGATAAAGGATGGCTTAAACCACCAAAAGATCGTGTCGCCGGCAACTTGCACGGCTGTCGGTTTTACTTCCTGATTTCAATTGAAACGCTAAGGTGAAAATCCTGCCCTCCTGGATCGCCAAGCGACGGCCTGAAATGGGGGAGGGAGGGGGCTTTTCAGAGCCCTGACGCCCTGGTGAGGTTGGTCCGGAACCGATCGCGCCGGCGCTGGTATTTGCGGGTCATCTCGGCCGAGGCATGTCCGAGCTGCTTCTGCACGTAGCGTTCTTCAATCTCGGCCGACGAGGCGAGACCTGAACGCAGCGAGTGCCCGGCAAACAGGAGTACCCGTTCTGCATCCGGCAGATCGGCGCGAACGCCGGCGGCGAGCGCGGTCTGCTTGACCAGGCGGGCAACGTGCTTGTCGGAGAGCCGCTCGACGTCGACGGTCTTGTTGTCCTTGAAGATGCGCCGGAAGAGGGGGCCGCGAGCGATGCGGCCGTACCTGATCCAGGTTTCCAGAGCGACGACCGGGCATGTCTGGTCGGAGGTGCCGCGGCCAACTTCGACCTCTCGCCAGCGATTGCCTTTGCCTCGGAGCGTGACGAGCACGCCCTTGCCCGGAAAAATCTCGATCCAGCCGGCGCCGTCGCTCTTGTCGTCGCGGGCGACGTCGAGGCCGACGATTTCCGAACGCCGCAGGCCGCCGGCGAAGCCGAGGAGCAGGATGGCGCGGTCCCGGAGGCCTCTCAAACCATGATCCAGCGTTGCGACCATGGCCAACAGATCCTCGCCGAGCACGGCCTCCTTCTGGCGCGGCGGCTTTGCGTGCTTGCGACGGATGCCGGCGAGCACGGTGGAAATATGCCGATCGGCGCGATCCATCGGCTGGCCGCGCTGGGTAAAGTTCCAGGCGAGGCCGGACAGGCGCCGCTCGATCGTTGAAACGGAGAGCGCCGGGGCGCCGAGCTTCGGCCCGCCGGCCGCGCACGCGCTGATATAAAGCCCGATCACCTTCGAGTCCGGGGGCAGGGGATCGAAGCCGTTGCGCCGGCACCAGGACGAAAAATGCCGCCAGTCCTTGGCGTAGGCGTCTCGCGTGTTTTCCGAGCTGGCGGCCTTGGCATAGCCTGTCGCGGTCTCGACCAGCGCTTCCAGGCGCGTCGGCGCCCGTGGGGCGGGCGGCGAAGAGCCCATATCCATCACCAGATCGACGATGTCGGGCAGCTCGCGGTCGAGCGGGTCGTCGGCGGGAACGTCGCTTTCGGTGGGTTTCGGCGGGGGAGATTCCATGATTTGCAAGCCTATCCGCATACGTCCGATAATGCAACCTTATCGGACGTAAAACGAAGGCGACAAGCGCGGCGGAATATTGGCATTTCAATTGCAAAAAGCGCCGTCATGATTCATGCTGTCGACGATGATTCTGCGTCCAAAATCCTCTCGGCGACTGCCGGCCCAACCGCTCGCCCTGGCCTCTGCCGCGTCGGCGCTGCCGGTTCCAGGTTGGCTGCGCAGGGCGATATCGGACTCGCAAGGCCGTGCCGGGCAAGGGTTTGACGATGTCGCGCTCATCTCCGGCGCCGCCATTGGCGCGCTCGACGCGGTTGTGCGCCGGCAGGAACGATGGGCCGGCGCCTGGCGGCAGCGTCTGGCGCTCGCCGCGGCTACGGTTACGGCCCGGCAGGGCGGCCGAATCGAGGATGAAGCCGCGCTGCGCGATGCCGTGCTGCTCACCCGACCGGGCGATGACGTCGGCCCCGCTGGCCGGATGCTGTTGGCCTGGCGACGGCTGGCAGCCCGGCCCGCGGCGGAGCTTCTGACGGAGCAAAACCTCGCCGCGGCATTGGAGGAATTCGGCTTTTTTGTCCGCGACGGCGAGGCGCTCGGCGATCTGGCGGATGAGCTACGGCAGATCGCCGCGACCGACGGTTCGGTCGCGGCTTTGGCCGACGCCTGTGCTGCCGCCGAGCGCCTCGGCCTGCCGCGCGCTGCCGCGTTGTGGATCGCCGACGCGCTGCTGGCGCAACGGCTCGGCTGGCAACATGCCGTGCCGCTGCTGGGCGGTGAGTCAGCCGGAGCCAAAAGGTACGGCTGCACGCGCCTCTTGCCGGGCACCCCGTCGACGCCGGATCAGGTGAGCATGTTGCTTGGCGCACAGGCGCGAGCTGTGCTCCGCGCCATCGATCTGTCCACCGAGCTTGGGCGCCGCGCCGATCGGCTGCTCGCCGTCGCTCCAAAGCTCAGGGCTAAGGCGTCGGATGCCGTTGTCGAAAGGCTGCTCTCCGAAGATGCGATCGTTGCCTCGGAAAAGATCGCTGGCATGAGTGACCGCGGCCTGCGCCGTCTATTTGACCGCTTGGTCGAGTTCAGCGCGGTGCGTGAACTCTCCGGCCGGCCGACCTTTCGCGTCTACGGGTTGTAGGGACGATGGCGGAGGCGGCGCGTGGGAAAAGAGGCAAGGGACGACCAGAAGACGATTTGTTCGACCGTGAGCTCGATCATCTGCCGCCGGAGGCGCGCTGGCGCGAATGGATGCATCGCGTCGAAGCAACCATTTTTGCTGCCAGCGAGCCCGTTGGGCGCGAGACGCTGGCGCGCATCGTCGGCAAGAGCTGCAGCATCGACGTTTTGATCGACGACATCCGCGAGGAACTGCGCGGCCGCCCCTACGACTTGGTTTCCGTTGCCGGCGGCTGGAAACATCTGACCCGGCCCGCCTATGCCGACGCCATCCGTGCGGCGGTCGGCAGCAGTGAAAGGGCGATTGACCTGACGCAATCGGAGGTGCTCGTGCTCATGTGCGTCGCCTACTTCCAGCCGATCACCCGGGCCGAGCTGTCCAGCTTCTTCGGCAAGGAGATCAGCCGCGACCTGATCGGCAATCTACGCTCATTCGGATTCATCGCATCCGGCCCGCGCGCGCCGCGGCCGGGGGCGCCCTACACCTACGTCACCACGCAGGCATTCCTACTGGAGTTCGGGCTTGAAACCCTTCGCGATCTCCCCGACTTCGAGGCGCTCGAGGATGCCGGCTTGCTCAGCAAGGAAAAGCTGCTGGCCGGCGATATCATGCCGGAGTTCTCCAGCGGCGACGCACTGGGCGTCGGATTCGAAATCGATGACTAGGCCGTCAGCAAAAAGTCACAGAATAGCGGCAATGCGCCTCTGGTCGTGTAAATCCACATAATGCCCACAAAATGGGCCGATACTTACAACAACGCAGAAGTCGCTACCTAAAGCGATTAAGGATTCTTTCGCGCAAAGCGAACGGCGAGGTAGCTATCGGACGAACCGGTCGTAGGTGTCTTCTAGTTCATCCGGGTCTTCGGACACGAACCGCGGCGGCGCATCGTCGAGGATCAGGAGCGACAGCACGAAGTCATACTGCTCGGCGTGCAATGCCATTTCGCAGGCCGGCTCCCGCAGCCAGACGCCGGCCGCATGATCCATTTCTGACTGTCCCGCCGCGAGCCTGCCGGGGTTGGCCGCCAGCGACGTCGCCGACACTTCGATGGGGGGGCGACCCGCCGTCTTGAAGTATGCCCCTGTCCGGAGCGCGCTCTCACTCGAACGCGCCCATAGGATGTAGCCGTCTCGGGAGTTGACCAGGATTGCCCGCTTGGTCGTGTAACTGAGCCAGCGCAGCGCCGCGGCGATGAGCGACACGTTGTATCGCTCGGCGCATTGCTTCAGGACGGCCAGGGTCGCGGGCGACCTGTCCGGCAGGAGGCGCCTGAAATCGTCAAGCGGCATGAGGAAATTTGCGGCGAAGACGTTGGCTTGGTGTTCCACCTGACCGTATTCGGAATCCCACCTTACGATCTGTTGCTGGCCGCACTCGAACCCCGTCGGATATTTCCGACGGTGAAGGAGATAGTGCCCGAACTCATGTGCCAATGTGAAATTGATGCGGCCGCGTGACGTGATCGTGTCGTTGTACAAGATATGCCAGCCGGGGCGCTTGCGCGATGGGTACAACGCGCCGTCGAATTTCGGGATATCACCGCCCGCCACCTTCAGGATGGGATCCTGCGGAAAGCGCTGGCTCGAGTAATCTCGCGCAATCATCCCGATGTCGAGGGGATAGCGGTCCGCACCCAGAACGGCGTTTAGGAGGTGTGTGATTTCAAAAGCCCAGCGCTCTGGCGTGAACGGTGCCGTCATTCGTCGTCGTCCAAGAGGTCCAGCATCCTGCGAATCTTATCCTTGGTAACGGGATCTTTGCTTTGGTACTTGCGGAAGAACGCCGTGTCCGTCGCGTCCGCCACGGTCACTTCCTCGGTCATTAAGTAGTCGGGGGTGACGCCGAGCGCGACGGCGATCTTGGCAACCTTGTCGGCCGAGGGGCGCGGCGGGTCCTTGTTCTCAAGTTCCCAGATGTAGCTCTTGCTGGACTCACTCAGTTCGGCAAGCCGATCGAGCGTAAAACCCCTACTTTTCCGCAGGTCACGAATTTTTTCGCCGAGGGGCGTGGCCACCGTCAGTCCTTTCCGATTGGAAAGTTCAGAATAGCAGCACCCAGAGTCCTTGACAACCGATCCCAGTCACCCCATGTTGTTCGGAGTAGGCATACTTTTCATCTTGTTAGTGACGTAGGAGAACTAGATATGGCCTCTAAGGGCTCAGGCCAAGACACATCATGTGGTCCATAACCCCAACGGGGGTTGGGACGTCAAGCGTGGCGGGCCTCCGGTCACTTCGATACCAAGCGCGAGGCCATCGACTACGGCCGCGGCGTCAGCCGCAACCAGTCGACGGAGCTCAAGATCCACAACCTCGACGGCCGGATCGCCCAGAGCGACAGCCACGGCAACGACCCTAACCCGCCCCGCGGATAATCAAGGAGATCTCCTATGTCTGACGAGAACAAAGGCCCGAACAAGACGATCACCATCACGGTGAACGGCACGCCCTACGACGTCCCCAAAAAGGAAGTGCTGACCTATGCGGAGGTCGTGACTCTCTTCGATCCCACGTACCCGCAGCATCCGGACACCGTCTATTCGGTGACCTACACCCGCGGTGACAAGCCTAAGGAGGGGACCCTTTCCCCCGGCGGCTCGGTCAAGGCCAAGGACGGGATAGACTTCCATGTTATTCCAACTAGCGAGTCGTAATCCCGACATTCAGAAGCTGATCGACCGGGGCTACGCGCTCCGGCTCGACAGCGACTACCTCGTCGTCCGCGACATCCCCTATCTAGATGCCGCGGGCAACTTGTGCTGGGGCGCGATCGTCACCACCATGAAGGATATCGACGGCACCCGCGTCACGCCGCATGACCACCAGGTGTTCTTTGCAGGCGGCGTGCCCCACGGCCTCAACGGTAAGCCGATCCCCTTCTTGGGGGGCGGCACGGCGAGCGTCCCGTTGGCCAAGACGGACGTCGTCGTCCAGCGCTCCTTCTCCAACAAGCCGCCGCAGGGCCTTCCGGATTTCTTCGTCAAGATTGAACACTACCTAACGATCCTGTCCGGGCCTGCGCGCCACCGTTTTCCGGAAGCGAACCCTTTCACGTTCAACGTTGACGACGATGCAGGCCCGGAGAGCGTTTTCCACTACCGTGACACACTGACCAGCCGCGCGCTGATCGGCGATCTCGCGGCCAAATTCAACGGCCAGGACGTCGCCCTCATCGGACTAGGCGGCACCGGCGCCTATGTCCTGGATTACCTCGTCAAGACGAACGTCAACAAGATCCGGGGTTTTGACCCGAAGCCGTTTCATGTCCACAACGCCTTCCGTTCCCCAGGACAGTTGCTGCAGGACGAGCTCGGCAAGCCGAAGGCCGAGGTCTACCAGAGGCGCTATGAAACGTTCCGCAAGGGCCTTAAGCTCGAGGCCAAGGCGATCGACGGCACCTGTGACGCTGATTTCGCCGGGGTGACCTTCGCCTTCGTCTGCATCGACAGCGGCAGCGCGCGCGCTGACATCTTCGATCTGCTTATCCGTCTGGGCATACCCTTCGTGGATGTCGGCATGGGGCTTGTCCGTACCAACGGCGCCCTCGCCGGCATGGTCCGCACCAACGTGCTGCTGCCCGGCGAAGCGGAGGAGGTCCGAAGCAAGAAGCTGATCCCCCTCACCGATCCGCCTGGTGACGAGTACCGCGCCAACATCCAGATCGCGGAGCTGAACGCACTCAATGCGAGCCTCGCCATGCTGTGCTTCAAGCAGCATTGCGGATTTTACGCACAGGCGCAGCCAGCGTATCATCTGCTGATGAATACCGCGTTGCCCAAACTGTTCGTGGAACCGACCGAGTGAGCGATTTCCGCCTCGAGAAGGTCCACTATGTCCCGCGGGAATTGGAACCCGGCGTCGTCTACGCGTCCGACGAGTACAAGGTCGCGGTGCACCTTTGCGCGTGTGGCTGCGGCAGCAAAGTGCCAGTTTCCCTGGGGCCGACCGGATGGACCCTGACCGAGCGGAACGGGCGGCCGACTATCCGCCCCTCGATCGGCAGCGGGCAACTGCCGTGCCGCTCCCACTATCTGATCACGGAAGGGCAGGTCGATTGGGCGCCTGCCATGAGCGCTGCGCAGACGGTCGCAGCACTGAACTCAGATCATCGCAGGCGGGAAGCGCATTACCGCGAGGCCGCCCGCAATTCACGGTGGTGGGTACGGCTGTGGAAAACGCTCCGGCGCTGGGTTGGGCTGGTGTAGGCGTCAGAGGGCTCACGTTAAGATTTTCCGTCACCGTCGATATTCGACCAGCTGCTGCCGGAAATCTTCTATGCCCATTTCGCCGCAGATCGAAACGATAAGTGTCAACTCACAATAGAAAGTATGCTCCCGCTTTCCTCAGTCGACGAGTCAAAGCCGCCAGTCAGCTCACGGCTCCGACTCTGCCGTTCGCGGTAAAACCGAACGAATGGCAAGATGGAACTGCGTCGTAAGTATCCCGAACGGCGACAATGAGGTCACTTACTGACCGACGGCTTTCATATCACCGACTTCGAATGGCGCGTGCTTGAGCCGCAGCTACCTTTTGCTGAGGCACGAGCGCCATCGGAGTGCATGACGCGCAAATAAGCGCCGAATAATTCGGATCGATCCGCACACATACCAGGGGTACGCTTCGATCGCGGCGCTCCCTTATGTCCCTCCAGGAAGTCTGCAAAGCGTGCGATCAGCGCCTCATGGCCGCCTGCGGCCACTATCATCCAACGTCGGTATGCGTCGGCGCCGTCCATGTCGTTCACAAGCCAATCAAGAGGTTTCGCCGCGAGCGCCTCGAAGCAGCCAACGCGCGCGGCGGTCGAGAGATTCGTGAGCGTCCTCCCCGAGCGGATATTGGCGGCCGCCGGCGTACGCAGTACGCGGGAGACCGCGTCACTGGTCTTCGCCGAACCCTTGACCGACTCCACCATGCATATATCCGCGATCGCGCGTTCCAGCCGACGTGCAGTCGCCTTCACTGAGGCCTTCGGAGCAGCGCGCAGGTCGAACCCGCATCGCGCGCAAAAATGCTGCGGGACAAACTCGCCCTGGTCGAAGGTCGCGATGCCCGCGCGGCAGGCTGGGCATCTATCTCGAAGACCACAGCCATGCGCGAAGCACGACACACGCGATGCCAGCCGCCACTGCCGCCGGAAATATGGTGCCTCGTCCGCTGCAAGGCAAAGGGGGCAATACTGCATCCACGTCGAACGGTTCCGATGCGCGCTGTCGCGCAACGGCAGCAGGAGCGGGGCCATCGCACCGCCGCTCATCGTCATCGCCGAAAGGTTCTTGATCCCCAGGCCCGTCTGATCGGAGAGCAACGTGGCGACGTTGCGCGGCAACCGAAGGTCGAGCCGCGGCGACCACATCCCTTCGCCGAGCCCGAGGACGCTAGGGAACGACCGCGGCGCGATGCCGTTCGCCATCGCAAGACGGTGCAGCCAGCTCGACAGAAGTTCGTCCGGAAGCGGCTCGACGGCAACCGGCCACTTATCTGGAGCGACGTCACGATATCGCTCGCGGATCTCGATCGCGAAGGCCCGTCCCGCATTCCCTGTCACAGCAGTTCGGCGCGCACGAGCGCCCGACGGCGTTTTGAGACCGGGACGTAGCGCAGCGCCTCGATGCCCGATTTCGTGACTCGCTCCTCTCCGGACTTCACCGCGGTCGAGGCGGCCGCGGAGACGATCGCGACGATCTCGCCGATCAGTCCCTCGGAGAGCTGGAAGATTGTTCGCGCCGTAGGTTCATCCGAGAGATCGGACGGGCGGGCGAGCGGCAAGGCGCTCTCGAGGCTGTCGAGCAGCGCAAGGAACTCTTCGCCATATTGCCAGCGCGGCACTGCGTGCAGGTCGATCCGTGTTGCCATTTCGGCGGTCTGGTTGACGAAGTCGTAGACGGCGACCTCACCGATCAGAACCGGCGAGATGTCGAACTGGCGGCCGATCCTCCGAAGGAAGGCAAGCACGGCCTCGACGTCGCGCGCCCGGCCGCGCAGGGCATTGTGGAACTCATCAAAGATCAGGATTCTGGGCTTCAGCCTGTCGAGCAGATGATCGACCTGTTCTGCCTTGCGGCCAACGTCCCGGCTGCTGCCCGTTGGCGCGCGCAACGCCTGCAGAATGCTTCCGTAGAAATGGGCGAGACCGGCGCCCTCACGCGTCTGCACCACCCACACCCGCTGCTGCTCGGCTGCTCTCAGATGCCCGACGGCAAATCGTTCGGCGATCATCGTCTTGCCGTTGGCATAGGGTCCGACGAGCATCAGGGCTCGGGTCCGCAACGATGGCGGCCGCGACAGAAGCTCGGCAAGGCGCTCGTGCGCCTGGACCGCCACCTGGTGTCCGATCCATCGCGGCGCCTGGATATAGGCGATCCGCTCGGCCGTGCCGTGGTCGAGGTGGGGACGAACGTGATCGAGCAGATGGTCCGCCACGTCACCAATCCTCCACGGGCAGGTGGCGCTTCGGGCGAACGGGATGATGGGCAGGCGCCGGCGTCGCCTGCCGCATCGCGTCATAGGGCTTGGGGGCGTCTGTGGCGTGGGATTTGCGTACGGCATTGCGCAGTTCGGCCTTCGACGGCTTCGGTCCGCCGGCGATCTCAGCGATTTGACGCCGCAGGGTCACCTTCTCGACGTTCGTGCGCGTGTTCGCGGTGCGTCGCTGGAGCCGGTCGGCCTCGTGCTCCCACAATGTCATCGGAGCGAGCATGCCGTCGCGCCGCTCCAACGATCGAAACTCTCTGGTTTCGGGATCGCGGGCATAGATGTGGCTGATGTCGCGCGGGTCGTATCGAAGCTCGAGCTTGCCTAGCCGATCTCGCTGCGGAACAAGCTCGCCCACCCAAGGCGAGTAATAATCGAGCGCGAACATGCTGACGCCCTGCGGTGAGATGCGCCGCTCCGTTCCGGGCATGAATGCCAGCAGGACCCGCATTGGATCATCGTCGAAGCGTGCAAGTTCATGTGCCTCCCATTCTGACGCCGGCACCTTCAGGGTCCTCGCGTTTTGCTGCAGGTTGTGGTCGATCACCGCGAGCGCGACGCATCGCTCGAGGTCGGCGAAGCTGAGACGCGCCCGCCGCTCCGCGGGGTATTGGTCGCGATCCGCCACGGAGCTGCCTGTCGAGCCGGGCTGCGTTGCAAGAACCCCGTTGAGCTTCCCGAGCAGCCTTTCGACCACGCCGCCGTGATGAACCCGGCCGCGATCCCGGTAGCGGATGCGGATGCCGTAGTCCTCGCACCCGCGCTGGAAGACATTCCCTTTGAACTCCTTGGCGGAGTCGGTGACCAGCGACCGCGGTCGGCCGAACATCGGCCAACCATGCTCGATGCCACGCGCAGTCAGCCATTCCTCCTTCGGACACATCGCCTGCGCCAGGCACAAGGCGACCGACAGCGCCGAGGGCTTTTCGAGCGTGAGGCAGAAGCCCAGAACGCAGCGCGTGGCAACGTCGGTGACGATTGTCAGGTAGGCCCGGCCGACGAACGTTCCGCCGCCCTCGACGACCTCGACGAAGTTGATGTCGGTCGGCGTGTGATCGATTTGGCAGACATCCAGCGGATGCGACGCATGGATGTATCCGGGCCGAGCCTTGAGCCGATGGAGATGTTTCGGGTTCGCGGATCGCTTCTTCGCGATTTCCTCGGGGCCGAACAGTGCGGGGATTCGGCGGGCGACCGTGAGGTAGGACGGAGCAGCCAGGCCTGCCTCCTCGCATCGGGCACGGATCTCGGCCACGACCGGAGCGAGGGGTGGAGCCTCCAGCACCAACCACTGCTCTCGCAGTGTCGTCGCGATGATTTCCTCGATATCTGGCTGAAGGCGCTTCTTCCGGGTCCTGTCCCCGCCGGGCAAGAGCGACGTCACGGTCCGATCGACACGGTAGCGTGCCAGCAGATTGTAGACCTGTCGCGTCGAGAGGCGCAGCTCGGCGGCCGCGCGTGCGATTGCCGTCCGCCGGGAACCCGAACCGTCCAGAACCCTGTCGATCTCGCTCGCAATGCGGCGCGCCGTCGACCACGCTTCTTTGGAATGGGACGCAGCAGGCACCGGTTTCAGGCTTTGCAATTGGTTCGACAAAATGAGCGGTCAGTGAAATCGTTAGCGAGAAATTGTGCCTCTCGTAGCAGCCAAACATAGACAGCATATGACGTTCGGGCGTTTGCAATCGGGAAGTGAAAACGACAGTGACCGAAGCCTTGGCGCGGCTCGACGAGCGGCTGGCTCATTCCCCCGTCCGCGACGGCTTTGTCGAGCGCCAGCATTTTGGCGATGCGGCCGCAGCACTTTGGCTCGAGGGTGAACTCGTGCACCTCGAGGACCTTGTCCTGCACGACGCCCACATGGACATCCGCACGCCGACCCACGAACTCACCCGGGCGCATGCCGTGCTGCGCGCCCGCCGGCGCATTTTTGCGCAAAAACCGGACTGGGCGCTCAGCCGGGAAGGTTTTTTGGCCCTGACCGGTCGCGGCGGCGTGACGCCGGCATCGGGACAAAAAAGCCGGGAAGGGGAGGGGGCTGGAAGCAGCACCGTTGAAACCGACGGTCGGGATGACGCTGAGGACGATCTGCTGGCCGAAGAATTTGCCGAGATCGATGCCGTTCTGGCCCGCTCATCCAGGATTCTGAGTGGCGCCGACGTGCCGGCTCGAAAGGAGGAAACGTCACGACGTGACCGGCCGGAGCCGCAAAACGGCCTGATCTACGATCTCGACTGGAATGAAGAAGAACGGCTGGCCGAATGGCAGGACGTTATCGACAGGACGCGGGATCTGCCGGTCGTCCTGAGCGGCGCGATCCTGCTCGAGGCCTGGACCGACATCGAGGTGCTGCAGCATGCCGCCTGGCTCGGGCCGCTGTTTTGCGCCGCGCTGCTGCGCCAGGAGGATCTTTCCGCCCTCCATCTCGCCTGTCTGCATCTCGGCGCCAAAAACATTCCGCGCGAGCGGCGGCGGGCACGCAATCGGTCCGACCGGTTGCTGGCCTCCGTCGATGCAATCCACGACGCCGCGCTTGCGGGATTGAAGCAGCACGACCGGCTGGTGCTGGCAAAAAGCCAGATGGAGCGAAAACTCCGCGACCGCCGCGCCAGTTCGAAACTGCCGGACCTCATCGAGCTGGTGCTGTCGCGGCCACTCGTCTCGGCTGGCATGATCCAGGAGCGGCTAAAAGTGACAAAACAGGGGGCGCTCAATCTTGTCGGCGAGCTCGGCCTGCGCGAGATGACGGGCAGGGGAAGGTTTCGCGCCTGGGGAATTGTTTAATGCGCAGCCATTCTCCACTGGCTTTACGAAATTATCGAACTTGACGAACTTGCGCTCTCTAACCATATTGGTGACAGCAGGAGGTTTTCATCATGGCCGCTCCAAAGCGCAGCAATCATGGCGGGTCCGCGTCGCAGGCGGGAGTCGCCGCCCTGAGCTTCACGACAAAGCTGCCGGCACAGGCAGACTTCAAGAAGGTGCTGCTCGAACGCTATCAGGAAGCGATCGCACGCAGCCGCAAGATCGGCCACCGCGTCTCGTTCCGGGTAGAGGTCGATCCGGCGGCCGATGCGCAGACGATCACGCCGGTCGAGGAGCAACCGATCGATACCTTTCCCGTCGAGGACACCGGCAAGCCCGATGCCGAACTCGAGGCGGCGCTTGCCACAGCGCGCGCGCGTGGCCGCAAGCGTGTTGCCGAAATTGTCGCCGGCGAAGACATGCTGAGCGCGGATGCCTTTGCCAAGCTGATCGGCACGTCGCGGGTGACGGTCAACGCCAAGCGGCAAAGCGGACAGGTGCTCGGGATCGATGGCGCCAAGCGCGGATTCCGCTTTCCTGTCTGGCAACTCGACAAGGACGGTCGTCCCTTCGGCGCATTGCCGGCGCTCCACGAGACTCTCGGCAACAGTGCCTGGGCCGTCTATCGGTTTCTGGCGTCGCGCCACGGCGCCCTTGATGGCCGGACGGGCCTTAGAGCCCTTCAGCAAGGCGATGATGCCGCGGTGTTGGCCGCAGCGGAGGGTATGGCCAGGGGCGATTTCGACTGAATGCCCGGCGTTCCTCCTCCACCCGATTTCGGGCGCGCAAAGCTCGAAATCGAGACTATACCGCGCGGTCGGACGTTCGGTCGGATCTACTGGAGCACCTATCCTGATCCATTGGGGTACGGGAAGTCGCCGAGCCGGTTCAGCGATCCTCGACGCCGTGTTGACGCCAACCGGTTTGGCGTCCTTTACCTCGGCGACTCCCTGAAGGTGTGCTTCCTCGAGACCGTGCTCCGCGATCGCCGCGAAGGAATCCTTGACGATCTTCCAATAGAGGAGGTGGAACTGACCCATGCGCAGATCCCGACCAACGCGGACCTGCGCCTGGTCGATCTCAGAGGCGACAATGCCGTTCGAATGGGTGTGCCGACCGATGTCGGTCGGGCACAGCGCCAGAACCTGGCACGCCGGTGGTCACTGGCGGAAATCGCCACCGATATTAGAATCCAGTTCCACCCCGGCGCATTGCATGGAATCAGGATTCAATTTTGGGGTCTCTGCGAAACGCCATGCTACGAAAGTGCCACGGGCGACCGCGACGCGGACTTTTTCAACAATATCGGCCGACAGCCGACTGGCCGCTCTTTGCGCGCTGGACAAAATAGCTGCCACAAATACACCGCACGTTTCCGAGCTTCGACGCATCCAATGGACATAACTCGACGTACGAATAAACGGCCTCCCGGCGACTCAACGGTGACAACGCGAGCTGACATCAATTGTAGTAGCCACAACTCCCAGGCCCAAGAGGGGCAGGGATACAAGTTGACCCCGAGCTTCGCGAGGTAAGGCACTCCGGCGCATCGTCGCGGATAGGGATCTCTTCTTCCGTGCTCCAGAACCGTTACGTACAAAGAAATTCGACCTCGGTTCGCTCATCACATTTCTCGATCTGCCTTAAATCCGTCACGCAGGGTGGCGCTTCTGACGATTTCTACCCCCGGAGGCCAGCGAGCCTGTCCAGCAAATCACCGAGCAACACGGCGTTCGGCCGCGCGGCGGCCCATGCAGCAGCCAGGTCATCGACCAGTACTAGGTCGGTAGCGGGCAAGGCAGGGACTGCCTCGGGCATGACACCTACTGTAATGCAAATTTGCATCACGCTCGCATTGATAAAACGAAACTTTCCGGCGCAGACCTTTGAGACCTGGCTAGCCTCCACGCCAGATGCTCTAGACAATTCAGCGATTGACCAGTTCCGAGCTTGCCTAGCAGCGGAAAGTCGTAAACCCAGTGCGATCGCATCATTCTCGTTGAGTTTCATGCAAATTTGCATAATACTGTTGTCAGGAATTTGCAATGGCGGAGAAGCGCGGTGGCCCAGGTCAACGAGATCAGGTTCTACAGGGCGAGCGAGAAGCCCTATGGCGCGTTCAGCAACCTCTATCGACGCCCGGTCGAGTTCGAGGGAGAGGTGTTCGCTACCTCCGAGCACGCCTACCAGGCCGGCAAGGCGCGAAAGCCCGAAGTCCGGAAATGGCTCATGGACGCGCCGTCGCCGTCACTGCTCGCGATGGCCGCCCACGGCCTATACTATTGGGATGTAGCGCCGGGATGGTCGAAGTTCAAGTTCGACCGGATGCGCAAGGTCCTGGCCGCCAAGTACACCCAACACGAAGACCTACGGGCACTGTTGCTCTCCACCGGGGACGCCGCGCTCATCGAGTCGGCGACGGTGGACAACGAGGTCAACCGCCTTTGGGGCGAGGTCAACGGGGTCGGCCAGAACATGCTCGGCAAGATGCTGGTGGACCTTCGCACGGAGCTGCGCAGCCCGACGGAGCGGATGGATAACTGGCTGAGCCTCGTCGCCGCGGAATAAGCTACCTATTCCCGCAGCGCGTCCCTGGCGGCCCTGGCTCCCTCGGCCGTGAACAGGCCCCTTGCGCCCACGTGTCGGCAGTTCGCGGCGGCAAGTCGCTGACCCGCTCTAACGCCGGCGACGACCGCCTCGACGGTCAGCCCGATCCTTCCGACCCCGAGGGACACCAGGTGGTCGATCAGTCCCACGCTCACCATGTCGCCCGAGCCGCAGGTGTCTACCACCTCTTCCACGTGGTACGCGGAGCAGGAGACGGCCCGGTTCCGGTGAACGACTTCCAGCCCTTCCGAGCCTCTCGTTATGACGGCATACAGGTGGCTGGCCATGTGGTCGTCGAGCACCGCCCGGTCTAACCGGTCGCTGGAGAACTTCAGGATCGAAGTCGCCTGCAAGGCACGGCGGAAGAGAGCGAGGTCCGAAATCTCCGACGGCTCGAAATAGACCGTGCCGCCCGCGCTTGCCGCTGCCTCCATCGCCTCGACGATGGCAGGGCTGAGGCGATCGGCGTAAAACACCCGGCACGACCTGGTGACAGCCGACGAGGCGTCAACCTGCCGGTTCATGATAGGCGTGTATTTCGGAAGCCTGGTCAGCGTCTCCGGACATATCGAGCTGAAGCTGTGCTCGCCCCTCTCTGTGTCCAGGTACTGGACCAGCACCGGAGACAGCTGATGCTCGCGGCGGTAGATGTAGCTGGTGACCGCGCCCGCTGCCCGGAACGCGTCGACTAGATGGGACCCCACCTCGTCCGCGCCTAACCGAAGGATCGGCGCCACGCTCCGGTCGAGCATGGCCAAGGACCACAGGACATTGGCGCAGGACCCGCCAAGTCCCTCCGCGGTCAAGACCCCGGCCTGGTAGATCCGATCGAGGACGGCGAAGCCGGTCCCCGCTATCTGCACATCGCGTGTCGTGGTCATCGAGTGCTCACCAACGTAAAGAATCACATACGGATAGGACCCCGCAACGAAGCGATATCCAAGCGAAAAGTCGCGTCGGGCGACGGAACGGCTGCCTGCAGTATCCGTAACAACGCATCCGGGCCTCGAAGGTTTGCCCCGAAGAGCGACCAGCAGACGTCAGGTCGGTGGCATACTTGGTCTACGCTGAGACCGAAAGGCTTGCCGAGCAGGTCGAAGTCGTTTCCCACCGGATGTCCGCTGTCGCCGACGCGCAGCATCGCCGCATCCGGGACGTGCAGGCGCTGCTGGATGTATTCGATCACGCGCAGCTTCGAGCTGGTCTTGGGGATGATATCGACCGAATGCATAGAGCGGGCGAGCACGATGTCACCAGCGATGACAAGTGGAGCGTTCCGCAGTCGTGCCATGAACAGTCCCGGATCGGCAAGCGCGGCGAAATCGATCGAGATCTGCACCGGGCTGATACGGGCCTCGGTCGGCAGGCCTATCGCCTCAAGCCACTCCCGCATGCGATCCATCACGTCCGAGGCCGGGGGCGGGGTGTCGCGGATGTCGATATTGAGGGGCTGCACGTATCCCCCGTTGTAATAGCCCATGACCACGTTCTGCATGAGCCGCGCAGGGATCACGTCGCGCAGTCTCTCCCCGGCAGAGCCACCTCTTCCGGTCGCTATGCCGAGTCGCACACCGTGCTCCAGCAACCTGACAAACTGTTCTACGATTCCCGCGGATGGGAGCACGAACCGATCATGCGTGTGGACGATGGTCCCATCGTAGTCGAGGACGACGGCACGAAAGGCCGCCTCAGCGAGGCGGTCCATCATGATCGCGTATTCTGCGTCGAGGTCGTCCGGTAGGTCCGCCGGCTGATCGAATCGCCGTCTCGCTTCGATCTTGTGGCGCACGGCGGGATTCAACCGCGAACTCGTCGTCACCAGCCCGCGGCCCTCGTAGACCGCCTTGGCGAACGGCCCTGCACCCGGCTTGCCCGGATCCACGCCGTGGGCGTCCCCTATGGCCCCCACGACGGCAAGCGCATCCACTATCGCAATCGCAGCCGCGAACCGGCCTCCAGTCCCGTAGTGCAGGGCAGCGGTCCGTGTGACTTCCGGAAAGGCGCCGGACAACTCCGACCAAATATCCGCCGTCAGGTCGGTCGTCAGCGCGAGCACCAGCGAGCGGGTGCCGCGGCGTGCCAGCCAGACGTGTCTCCCGTGCGCGAAGTTCCGCAGGTCGGTGCGCTGGACCGGACTGAGAGCGGTCTCCCAGATGGAAGTCTCGATGGTCACGGCTGCGGCCCGGAGCGCGGGGTCGGCCAGCAGGATCAATGCATCTTCGGCATCGAGCGCCTCAATGGCGTGACGGTCGAAGAACCCGGCAGCTGGTCGAAGGCGTTCGGCCAGCGCCGCCTCGAAGGCGCCACCCCGGTCGCCGGCGCCGAAAGGATCGACCGCCCGGTCGGTGGCCAGCAGCAGGCCCGCTACCGTCGCGACGAGCGAATGGGTGGAGAGGAAGCCGTCCTTCTCGTCAGCAACCGGAAAAACGTGGCCGGTCGAGTTCGGCGCCACCGCGATCTCCTTGAGGGCCTGGGCGGCGGGATTGCTGGTGATCAGCCGCACCTCGCGCGCGCCGCGGGTGCGGCATGCCTCGACGGCGGCGAGGATGTCAGGGTTGTCACCCCGGCCGGTGAAGAGCCACACTTGGGCATCCGAGAGGTCCTCGGTCCCGAGCACGAAGTCCAAGGGTGTCTCGACCTGGGTAGGGCGAGGGGACACGTCGCGGCGGCAGGTCGCAAGAAAATGGGCTGACGCGAGCGATCCGCCGGACCCCACGGCGACGGCGCGGAGACCTGCGCCATCGGTCATCGCGGTGGCCACCGCCGCGATCGCGGCATCGTTGCGGCCCCTGACCGTGAGGTGCAGCCCGTTGAGCTTCTCGCGGAAAACCCCGGTCATGCGTGGACCGGGCCGGACGAGGCAGACGCTGCGGCGGCCACGCCGTAACTGTCGTAGATCGACCCATCCAGCCAGAGGTGCACCAGTGTCATCCGGTCCTGCTGGACAGCCTGCACCTGCGGGTTGATATCGTAGCGCAGCGCCTCCACGTACTGGACTGGAAGGGAGTGGCGTATGGCGGCCATCATCGCTCCGGCAGCCATGACCTTGCTACCGACGGGCGAGAGAATGAGCTGCGGCGCGAAGACGCCCTCTACGGTTCGGTCGTAACGGTGCTTCAACGTATCCAAGGTCCGGTAGGCATCGAGCGGATTGCGTTCGGAGACGTACATGTAGTCCCGTGGATCGACCGACCAGTCACCCCTGATCTCCTCTCCGTACTCCTGGATCAGGGCATCCGCGCGTCTCGGATCGGTGGCCGGGAACGGAAGGATGGGACAGACTTTGTAGATATCGTCCAGTCCGACCCTGATCTTGGCAAGGGTCGCCCTCTTCCCCGGGGCGAGCTGCGGAAGCCAGATGCGGGCGGGCCTGAGGCTGGTAGCCATGCCAAGGGCGCCGCTGAAGCCGCGGACCGCCTGGGACCTGGCGGAGGGTTCGGCTACTATCCTGGCATCGAGATCCGGGTCAGACGCGATCATGAGGTGGAAGTTTAGGGTCGGTCGCCCCTCGGATCTTTCGAGCACTAGCTTCGCCGCGGGGAACGCGACACCCAACGACAGCGCGCTCATGTCCAGGACGATGTCCGTGACGTCGTCCGGGATCTTGTACCGTCGCAGCCGCTCCGCGATCCTGGCGCCCCCGATGGGAGCGTTGTCCTGCTCGTCGAAAATCGGGACGGCCCAGACCTCCGCACCAGGCGCAATGGCCTTTAGCGCGGCCTCGTTGCCTTCCGCCACTTCGACCAGGTCTCGGTCCGGCTGGCCACGCTCCTCCCGGATATAGATGGCACGCAAACGCCCGCCTTGCGCCGCCGCGAGGTTTTTCGAGACTATCTGCGAGCGCGGATCAAAACCGGCTCCGCCTATCAGCAGGCACTTCCGGTCCGGACGCGCGAAATATCGCGCGATGAAGTCGAGCGCGGTAGAATCGAAGTGGGTGACGCAGTTGCTCCAGTGCTCGCGCATCACTCGTCCTCCTCGATGAGTCCGGCGAGCTCCTTCGCGGTGCGCTCGAGGAAATTGCCGCGTCCGAGGTCGAGTCCGTACTTCAGGCAGACCGGTCCGGATAGTTCGAGCAGGCACCACAGCTTGTTGCCTTGCCCGTAATCGCGCACCGCCGACAAGGCCCCGTAGGCAAGGGCATACTTCAGGACCGCGGGGAGCTCGCCGCCGTCCTTGAGCAGCTGCTGCATCTCGCTTTCGAGCACGCCTATCGAGTTGGCGCCACCGCCAAGAGGCGCGTTCGGGAGGGTCGCGTTCTCGACGCATTGCGCCGCCAATCCCTCGACTAGCGCTTTTACCTTGCGGGCATAGGGGAACAACCACTTCTCGATGATATCGGCTCCCTTCGCTTGCAGCACGTCGGCCTGCTGTGCGGGCGTCAAGGTCGGATCCTGACCCCGGATTACCTTCGTCTCCATCCGACTTACAAGTTCGCCGGCGAGCTGCAGGAAGAGCTCGGCGTTTTCGTCGGCGGCATCGCAAAGGTCGTCCAGGCCGAAATGCAGGGGTCTATCGTAGAGATGATTGAGGTGTACCCTCGCGGCATCGAGTATCTGCGACTTCGCCTTCACCGGAGTGGGCGGCTCCGGGTCGTCGAAGAGCGAGAGCGTCTGACCTTGCACCCGACCGGCGTACCTATGCATGAGGACGCGCGTCATGGCGGCCTCCACGTCCTTGCCGCGATCGATGGCGCGGGTACCCTGCGAATAGCGGTGGACGACTTCCTCGAGCCTCGCCCTGCGCGATGCCGCGATCGAAAGCCCCGCCTGGTCGCGATCGAGCAGCTTCATCAATTCGCCTTGCCGCGCATCGGACAGCGTTGGCGGCTGGGTGCTGAGCAGTCCCCTGAATGTCTGATGGCCGCGTTCGCGTAGCGGGTCTACCAACAACAGGTACCGGTTGGCCATGTCGTTAGCCATCTTCCGGAATTGCTTGCGGTCACCGTTACGGGAGCCCTCCATCACGATGTCCAGGTAGTCCCGGTCGTGCTTGAGGCCCGGCAGCGCATCTTCGTCGGTGGACCTGAAGACCGCGCTCGGACTCAGGGAGTCCATGCGCATCATCATCCACCGGCCGATCTTGATCTCGCGCCTGGTCAGCGCCCGGAAAAGTGCCGCGTACTGCTCCGGATGCAGGCTGTGCACGTCGTCGAGGATCACCAGCGGCCGGAGCCGGAGACGCTCACCCTTCCAATCGATCTCGAGTTCCCGGATGGATTCGAACGGCTGGTAAGGGGCCTGCGCCAACTCCGGGATGTCCGATAGCTCCGGCGGTATTAGGCTCGCCCCGATCCCGTATATGACCTCCTCCACGAGCCGGGCGCGCTCGCGCATCCCGCGACTGGTCGGGCCGCCGATCCGGGCGGCCTGCGCGTCCTTGTCGGACTTGGTGGCAACCTCGATGCCGTCGACGTCGCGATAACCGTTCGTCGTCAGTGTCCTGAACAGCCCGAGCACGGCGCGGGCCTGGATGAGCCCCAGCATCAGCTTGGTCTTGATCGCGGCGTCGTACGGCAATTCCCAGAAGTCGCGGTATTCTGACTCCATCGGGATCCGAATGGCCACGACCTTCGGCCGCTCACCGTCCGCGAACTGGGCATCGGTAAGCGCTGCGGCCAGTGCACGGTTCCCGGCAGTGGACTGGTCCATGAGAACGGCTTCGACGAGGCGGAACTCCACCAGCGAGGCCATCATGGTCTTCCCGGTGCCAGGGCTACCTATTACGCGGACGGGAACGTCCAGCAGGTCGTGTACGCGCTTGTGAGACGCTATGAACGTGTTGAGCGGTTCGGGACTGGTGATCTGCAGGAACGAGGCGGTATCGCGCAGATATTCGGTCGCCCGGCGGAGGAAGGGATTCATGGCAGTTTCATCCGTGGCGATCGCGGCGCCTGAACAAGGGGCGCATGGCCTTCCCGTGGCCTTCGTCCGGCGTCTCGGCCCAAAGGAGCGGGATGCTGTTGTTGGGTGTATTGTGGTCCAAGATCAAGGGCAGGGCACACTCCGCGTAACCCAGCTTGACCGACGGTATGCCCGACTTCTTGAGGTGCTTTTCCAATCGCTTGTCCAGCGCCGGATCGTGGTAGCGGTCGCAGAGATCGAGGATACCCCCGTCGTGCGGCACGGAAAGCTTCAGGCTCGCGGGCAGCCTCAGCCCTTCGGTCACGATGACATGCCCGAACGTCCTGTTGTTCCAACCGGCCATCGC
This sequence comes from Mesorhizobium sp. M0633, assembly GCF_040320645.1. NCBI lineage: Bacteria > Pseudomonadati > Pseudomonadota > Alphaproteobacteria > Hyphomicrobiales > Phyllobacteriaceae > Mesorhizobium > Mesorhizobium sp. M0633. Next base: position 60,442 of record NZ_JAMYQC010000016.1, on the reverse strand, counting down.
CAAAGCGAGCATCGCGTCGAGCTTGGTCCGGGCCTGGTCGCTGGAGATGTAATGGTGGATGTGGAGCGCATAGCCCTCGACCAGGGGGAACTCCCCGCCGCAGTGCTCCCGCGCATCCTTCACGCGTTTGTCGAACTTCGACAGCTTGCCTTCCCAACCGCCATCGCCCTGTCGCACGAACGTCGTGCCCGAAGCCGTGAAATCGTCGACCAGGTAGACCCGCTCGAATTTCGCGCCGGCGCCCTCGTCCTTGACCAACTCCTTGTTGAGGTCCTTCCATTTGTCGTCGTCGATTGCCAGGGTCGCTACCACCTGCTCGGTCGATATTCGCCCGGAGTTCGCCCGCCGGAGGATGTCAGTGCGGCTACCGTCGCTCATGCCCACGAACAGTGTGCGCCGCAGCATGCTTTTGAAGCAATCGGCGCCCTCCTGTGTCTCCCACACCTCATATGGTTCGATCGCCAGCTTGGCGGCGACCGCGGCCCGCAGTGCCGGGGTCACTACCTCCGGGAAGAAGATGTCTATCAGGCATTGCAGTTCGGCCGGGGAGACGTAGACCACCCGCGCCTTGAAGAAGTCGTATGCGGTCGGCCGGTCCGGCGGCGTGAACTGCTTCAGCCACACAGCGAGGCTCTCCACGAACCGCACCCCTGCCCTGAAGTCGGAATATCCGTCATACTTGATGGAGGACATCATCCGCAGCCAGCCGTACTCGGAAGTGGCCCGCGCGTCGTCCCAGTCCATCACCTCAGCGATCAGGCTAAGCGCCATATCGTCCGCCACGTCCCCTCCCGATTCGCAACTGACGGCAGTGTGGTGAATTCCCCCAAATATACAATCGTTCGATGTACCCTGCACCGGCGCGTCGTAACAGGTGGCAATCGGTCGTACATTTCGGTTTGAGATTGGCGGCTGCTTTTGGAACTCGCTCGCGCCCACCTGAACGACCGGCATGAGGCGCATTGCCGTCCGGCAGCCTGTGGGCCGGAAGCGGCCAATCGCTAAGTATAGAAATGACCCAACACCGGCCGCCCTTGGCGAGTGTGCTCCACCCATTGCCCTAGCGAATAGCGGCCTGACCGCCGCAGCCACGACCCGCGCAAGCCCTCCTGAACCCCAGCTGAACGCCGCCTTCAGCCTTAGTTCGAGCGTTCGAACGGCATCTCCCAAAAAGAAGCCGTTCAACCGCGGTCCCGTCCGCCAAAGGAGACGCTCTCATGATCCGCAATTCTTTCATCGCAACCGCGCGCAAAATACATGCCTCTCAATTGAGGTCTAACGCAGCGATGATTGTTAAAGTCCGCGCTCTGATGAAAAAGAGAAGGCCATAACTGGCTTTACGCGGCCGATTAGCCCCAGCTTGACAGGTCGTGACCTAAAAGAATCCGCTGACTAATTTCTTTGTCCAGCTTGCAATTGCGAGCCCGCAAGCGATGCCGACACAATCGGCAAACCAGTCGAACATATCCATGTCGCGGCCTATCATTTGCATGCCCTGGAGGATCTCGATCGCGGCGCCGGTAAGAGCAAGAAAAATGGTCAGTCTTGCCCTGTGCTCTGGCCAACCGAGACTGCCGATAGCCGTCAACACGACGAACGCTGCGGCGTGATTGAGCTTGTCATCATGAGAGGTGAAGCCGAAGCCAAAATTCTGCAAAAGCCACTCCGGTAAGAGTGCGAGCAGGAGGACACCGGCCAGTGTGACCAGAAAAGCAGTCCTTGCCGCGATGGGAAAAGATCTTGCACGCAAAAAAATGGGGTCACTCCTTTTCCGACGCTAGCAGGCCGGTACTTCGAACATAGCCGTCCGCACGTAGCGGCACATCGGGAACAGAGTTCGCTGCCGCGGGAGGGCTAGGCAAAAGCCAGTAGCTGGCCTTCCGCGTTCAATGCGGCAGGATCAGGGCGGGCGTCAACCACCCGAGAGCTGAGCCGCTCATGCTCCAGTATTTTCGGCACGCACCGTCTGCACCATTTGCGAAGTTCTGACCTGCCACTGAACTGTCATCCAGTGGCGATTAGAGCCTTGGCCGTTTCTGTTACGCCTCTTGGCGCGAGTTGAGCAACCGGCGGAGGCGCGGAGCCTTCCATCAGCACAGCGTCGGAGCCGGTTGCGGTGAAGTGCCCAACACCAAATACCGCTACGTGGTGGTCGACAATCGGACCGTCGTCGTTGATCCCGGCACACGTAAGAGCCTGACTCGAAACTCGGTTACGCACGACGCGGAGCTGCCATGCGGCGAAGCATGAGGCGGATCGAGGCGATGAATATCCATGCCTCGGCGCTTGCGATGGTCGCCTCGAAGTCCTTGGCGAGCCGGCGACAACGTCCTAGCCAGGCGAAAGTTCGCTCGACGACCCATCGTCGCGGCAGCACCTCAAAGCCCTTGGCCGCGTCGGAGCGCTTGATGATTTCGATGGTCCATGTGCCGAGATTGGCCAGAGCCTGCGACAGTTTTTCTCCGGCATAGCCGCCGTCGGCGAACAGATGGCGCAACCAGGGATAAAGCCGTCGAATAGAGGCGATGACGCCGACTGCCCCATCCCTGTCCTGGATATCGGCCGTATGCACCGTCAGCCCGACCAAGTGCCCCTCGGTGTCGGTAATGATATGGCGCTTGCGGCCTTTTGAGCTTCTTGCCGGCGTCGTAACCACGCAAACCGGCAACGTCCGTGGTCTTTGCCGATTGGCTGTCGATGACACCGGCGCTCGGGCTCGCCTCGCGACCAAGCGCCAGGCGTGCCGCAGCCACCAAGTGGAAGTTGATGGTCTTCCACAGCCCGTTGTCCCGCCAGGCATAGAAATAGCGTTGAACCGTCGAAACCGGCGGGAACCGGTCCGGCAATGCCCGCCACTGGCAGCCGGTCCAGGCGATGTAGAGGAGCGCGTCCACGACCGCTCGAAGTTCTGTCGTCCGCGGTCATCCCGTTTCCTTCGTTCCCGGCAGGAACGGCTCGATCAATGCCCATTCCTTGTCCGTCAACGCGTTTGCATCTCGCTGTCCCGCGCGGCAATATCGCCGGCGGGTGGTCTCCGTCCAACCCATGTCGTAGTCCCGTTCAAGTCTAGACAACTCAAACGAATCACAACGGACGGGGCCACTCAACCGCTTCCACGCTCAAAACCGAGTTTCGGGTCAGGCTCTCAGTTAAACCGATTTTGTCCCATTGGTGCTGACGCCGGACAATTCAAGTCGACCACTTTGCTTTGCACAAACACTTGCGCTTTAGAGTTATTGACTCGGTGTTATTTTTTTCATCCTTTTCCGTACATGCCAACAATATCTTGATTGGAGAAATTCGGCTAAATAGGTGATGATGATGAAGCCCAGCCGCCGCTTAAAAAATCAGAGCGGGGCTCGACAACATTTGTAGCCTTTGCTCGCGATGATGATCCGATTTTACCAGGGTCGGTTCCCCGGAATTTCGATCACGGGAGAAGAAATGATGGCACTGCTTCGACTGAAGAACCCGCAGCTTCTCAATTTGAGAAACCTGTTAAAAGAAGCATTTCCGTATGATCGCTTTGCAGAACTGCTGATGCTACTGGACAAGAATATCGACGATTTTACCGCCAGAAATACGGCATATCCGACCGCCATCCTTGACAGTCTTAAGCACGCTAACGCTCAGCTTTGGTGGAGGGATCTCCTCCGCGAAGCATGCAACGAAGTCGCGGATCCCCAATTGCACCAATTTGCGGACGTAGTTGGATTTGCGCCGAATTTCGTCGCGGTCGACGCAAGCGGCATCCATGTACTTAAAGGCCGCAATCTGGAACTTAGGATCAAGGCTTCCGGAACCACCTTCGACATTGTGACTTGGCGTCAACGGGTTGCCGAGATAGAGAACCGCGTCTGTCGGGTCGAGGTTCCGGAACTGGACGCGCGCGGAACGGGGTTCCTTGTCGCCCCCCAGCTTGTGCTCACAAACTATCATGTCATTGAGTCCGTCCTGAAAGGTCTGACCGCGCCCAACAAGGTTGTTTTCCGATTCGACTACAAAGTCCTTGCGGATGGTGTCACAATTGGTAGTGGAAAGAAGCACCGGCTGGCCAGTGACTGGCTTGTTGACCACAGCCCCTACAGTGTAACCGACTTCGAGTCGGAGCCCAGGGACGATGCCGACAGCGAAGAACTTGACTACGCTCTGCTCCGACTCGAAAGTCCAGCCGGCGACGACGCTGTCGATGGCACTCGGCGCGGATGGATCGAGGCGCCGTCGATCGCGCACGACTTCATGCAGTCGCGCGCGCTGTACATTGTCCAGCATCCCGACGGCAAGCCGATGCAGGTGGCGCTGGATTCTGAAGCGGTGATTAAAGCGACGCCATCTCGCGTGCGCTACACCACCACCACCGAGCCTGGCTCGTCCGGTTCGCCCTGTTTCGGGGCAGACTGGCGGTGGGTTGCTTTGCACCATTCGGGCGATCCGAAATATTGGAAAGAAGGCAAGAAACCTGAGTATAATCAAGGCATCCCCACGGAAACGATTGTGAACCTGCTAACGAAGCGGGGAAAGGCTCAAATGCTACCCCCGTTAACGGTATGATGTGATGCCTTTCGTCGAGCTCACAGGTTTGCAACAGCTGAGGCTCCGCAAGGCGCTCCGCACAATATTCGTCGACGAGGCTGGATTCGACGCATTGCTGCTTCTTTTCGATACGTCTCTTGCGGATATTTCCAGCACACGAGATAGGTTTCCGGACCGGATACAGTCTGTTATCGGTGAGGCTCAGGCCAAAGGGTGGTTGCTTGACCTCATTGGCGAGGCGCGGCAGCAAGTTCCGGATGATCCTGCGCTTAAGCAGCTCGAAGAAGAGCTTACAGCCAGAACGCTTGGATACCGGGCAAGGCAGCTTGAACCGCCACCGAAACTTTGGAACGTTCCGCGACGGCAGAATCGTTATTTCACCGGGCGGACAGACCTCCTAAAGAGCTTGCGAGACGCGCTTTGCAGCGGTGACCCAACCCTATCGGTCCAAGCTCTGTGCGGTTTGGGTGGTGTTGGCAAAACGCAACTTGCTGCCGAGTATGCTTTCCAGAACGCTGGCGACTATCGCCTTGTATGGTGGATAAAGGCGGAGAGCTTGGCCACCCTTGCGTCGGACTTTGCGAGGCTGGCGAATGAGCTCGGGCTAGCTTCGGTCGGTCTCGCAGAAACGGGAACGTACGACCAGCCCCACCTCGTGTCTGCTGTTCGTCGCTGGTTGGAGACAAACGACGGCTGGCTTTTGATCTTCGATAACGCCGCTGGCCCCCAGGAGCTAAGCGCCTATCTTCCGCAAGCTGAGATTGGGCATGTATTGATAACAACCCAAAACCTTTCCTGGCAGGGTCAAGCGGAAGTTGTTGTCGTTCCAGAACTCACGCCATCCAGTGCAGTCGAATTCCTTCTGAAGCGAACGAAATCGAAGGATGCGGCGTCGGCTGAACAGCTTGCCTCTGCGTTGGGGGAACTCCCGCTGGCGCTTGAGCATGCGGGCGCCTACATAGACTCTTCAGGATGCCTTATTCGTGAATATTTGACTCTGTTCGTTACAAAAAAAGAGCAAATATTTCAGAGATTCGAGGCTCCCCCTGGCTATCCTTTTACTATAGCAACAACTTGGGAGCTGGCCTTCAAAAGGATACCTTCGGAAGCAGCTGAACTCCTCCATTTGTGCACTTTCCTAGCCCCCGAAGGCATCTCACGGGCTTTGCTGAGAAACGGCGCGCAATGCTTGCCTCTGTCGCTAGCGAGATCTGTTACGGATCATCTGGAGTGGAACGATATCATGCAGGCGCTGCGCCGTTACTCGCTGCTTTACAGACGCGATGATGTTCTGAGAATTCACCGTCTCGTGCAATTCGTACTCCTTCATCGGATGAAGCCTGACGAACGGTGCTTCTGGGCTGATGTCGCTGTTCGGCTCGTGGCTGATGCCTTTCCGCGTGACGAAGGCAGTTCTGTAAGTTTGCGGGAATGTGAGAGCCTCCTCCCACACGCGCTTGCGGCGTGCGGGTGGGCCGAAGCTTTGAACGTGCAAGCCGAGAAGACCTGTCTGCTGCTGACGAAAGTGGGGCATTTTTTGAGAATACGAGCCCAATACGCGGAATCCAAGAGCGTCCTCGAGAGAGCTCTGAAGATCGCAGACAATACTTACCCGAAAGGGCACCCGGAAGTCGCGGCCATAATCAACAGTTTTGGGAGAACTCTTCATAGCTTGGGAGAAAACGCAAAGGCGAGGAGAGCCTTCCATCGTTCGTTGAAAGATTATAAGGCATGCTACGGGACCAGCGATCCGCAAGTCGCTCGCGGTTATAACGACTACGGTAGCGTCCTCCTGACATGCGGAAAGCCTAAGAGTGCCATCAAATTTATTTACCGGGCAATGCATATCGATGAGAGTATTCATGGCCGATCTCATCCGGATGTGGCTCGAGACAGGGGGAACCTCGGCCGCGCCCTTCACGCTCTTGGGGACCTGAATGGAGGGCGCAACGAGCTCGAGAAAGCCCTGAGGATCCACGAGGCACATTTTGGACCGAACGATCCGCGCGTGGCGGACGCCTTGAGCAATCTAGGTCTTGTCTTCCGGTCGCAGCACAATATAACAGCAGCGCAGGCGTGTTTCGCGCGGTCTCTTCAGATACGCGAACAAGTACTTGGCAAGCAGCACCCTTCGACGTTGAGAGTTCGAGATCGTCTGACATCGCTCGCTCGTGCGCCAGCCGTCGCGGAAGAGCGGCAAAACTGAGACCGCGCAATTGACCCAAATCAATGGCACCATCGATCTTGACGCTCTGGCCGGCACGCTTTGCAAGTTGGGTGGGGTAGGCAACGTTCGCGATCTTGGCTCGGCCGGACCTATGAGGGCATCCGCCGATGACACTGGTTTGTTTCACTGCCTTTTTGGCAGGGACGCGATCCGCATGGCCTTGGACCTACTCGAAGATTTTCCCGAGGTGGCGCGCACGACGCTGGTGACACTCGCTATGCTTCAGGGGGTTCGCATGAACGCACGGTCTGAGGAGGAGCCTGGGCGCTTTCTCCATGAGCACCGTATGCCGGATGATCCTCACGCTGTTCGCCTGAACGAGTTTTGGGATTGGCCTTATTACGGTGCTGTTGATACTACGCCTCAGTGGATTAACCTCCTTACGATGTATACGGCCGTCCAAGGCTTCGACATCCTAAGGGAAGAGTTGACAGACCGGCGATCGCGGATAGTAAGTATTCGCGACAGCCTCGTTTCTGCCGTGGAATGGCTTCTGGGTCGTCTCGACGATGCTTCCGGAGCCGGCTACTTGTGGGTTCGCCGAGCGTCCGACAGCGGTAACCGTAGTCAAGTCTGGGAGGACTCTTCGGACGCCTTCCATGACGAGAATGGGATTCTCTTCGACGCGTCGCGACCGTTTGCGCCGGTGGCTGCTCAAGGATATGCCTACGATGCTCTTTTAGGTGCTGCAAACCTTCTGGAACACAGCAACGTTCTCTCAGCCCGGTCGCCCTCTGAACTTCGGCGGCGGGCGGTGCAGCTGCGAGCGATGACCCTGAGGCATTTTTGGCAGCCAGACCTTCGAACCTTTGCTCACGCGCTTACGATTGACGCTCATGGGGTCGCCACCCCAGTCCGCATCGTGGCCTCCGCCCCGGGTCATCTGCTTGCGACAAAGATATTGGATGGCGCGGAATTTTGCCGTTTGAGAGACACCCTTGCCTCCCGCCTGCTTGAGGACGACATGCTAGCAGGCGCAGGAATTCGAACGAAATCAACACGCGATCCATTGTTCCGGCCAGGCGCGTATCATAATGGCTCGGTCTGGCCGATGGATACGGGTGTCATCGCGGACGGGTTGAGACAGCACGGCTATGTCGAACAAGCCGACGATCTTGAGAATCGCATTATTTCGGCATGCGCAACAGTCGGCGATTTCCCCGAATTCTTCAGAGGCGATTTGGACGGGCGGGTTTCCATCAACCGTGAAAGTCTCACCTATTTACGAGACGGCAGGCTCCACTTTCGAGAGCAACCGCCGCAGATCCATCAGGGCTGGACGACGACGCGGGTCTGGCGCATTCTGAGAAGACGTGGAGCCGTATCGCCAGATTTATAGTATATTAGTCTCGGCAGGATTAGGACACGTTCTTGTTGGCGAGCTTCGTAGATCAGATAAAAACAGCTTTTCCCGAGTTGGAGATTCATACTATCAACAGGATGGCTGGTCAATTCAACGATATCGTGACAGTCAATGACGAGATTGTTTTTCGTTTTCCGAAATACGCATGGATCGCTGAAAAGAGTCCAGCGACATTTCGAATGTTGAGGGCGTTAAGCGATAGGGTTTACCTTCCGATCCCCGTACCCACTCACATGCATTGCGAGTTCGGAAGTTCCATCCTCCGTTATAAATTTATCCCGGGCAGACCGCTCTGGCGCGAGATTGTAACGTCCTTGGATACCAGGACGTTGGATCGGTTGGCCACTCAATTGGGGACCTTTCTAAACAGTCTGCACCAAGTAAATCCATCGATCATGCCGTTACACAGCGAGACGAATCTCGATAGTCGTCAGAATGTGTCTGAGATGTACATGAATATCGAGTACAAGCTGTTTTCCTATATGAGCGCGCGGGGCCGAACCGCTATAAAACACCATTTTGAGTCGTTCCTCGATGATTCATCAAATTTTCATTATACTCCCGTCTTTCGCCACGGTGATCCGGGGCCTGGGAACGTCCTATTTGACCCGGAATCGGGTAGCCTTAGTGGGATCATTGATTTCGATTTTGCCGGTTTCGGTGATCCAGCCGTTGACTGGTCGATTGCGCTTGAGCCAGTTCTCTACGGGGAGGAATTTGTGGGGCGCCTAGCGCGGCACTTTCCGGTGGACGAGGCTACGCTTGCTCGCGCCAAATTCTACCGCGGAACCTGGATTCTGCAGGAGGCTCTTCGAACTTTCGATGCCGGAGAATTCGAAGCATTTAACCGCGAGATCGCTTCCTATCAATGAAGGTCATCGCGGCGATCTTTGATCCCCGGACCATTGCCCCAGTCGCGACGACGCCAGACGGTTCGGCACAACTGTCAATGCCGCTCGAATATTCCCCAAAAGTGCCGAAGTACAATTCCCAAGTTTCGCCGGCCAGGCAGCTCAGGCTGTCGCGGAGGGGTGTCCGTTTTTCGGTGGCCGGCCGCGCGGCCGCGATGACGTTGCCCCTTTGGCTTAATCGCTTAATCCGGTTTGAAGTTCGCTCTGGCCTCTGGCCCAACGCGAGGACCAGAGAATGAAGCGCAGCCGTTTCAGTGAAGAGCAGATCATCGGGATTTGAAGGAGCACGAGGCCGGGGTTTCGGTGGCCGATCTGTGCCGCAAGCACGGGGTCAGCGACGCCAGCATCTACAAATGGAAGGCGAAATATGGCGGCATGGACGTGTCGGAAGCGAAGCGGCTGAAGACGCTGGAGGATGAGAACGCTCGTCTGAAGCGGCTCCTGGCGGACGCCATGCTCGACAATGCCGCTTTGAAAGATCTTCTCGGAAAAAAATGGTGACGCCCGCTGCTGAGCGAGAGGCTGTCGCGCATCTTCGAACGGCGGATTGTCGGATCCTGAAGGGCATGTACGGCGATATCCGCCTCGACCACCGTCAACGCCTCGTTGGTGGTCACAGACGCTCCGCGGCTCAAAGGCAAAATGACGAAACACGCAGAAACACGCTCAGCAGCGCAGCAGCGCAGCAAGGGAAGCACTAAATGTACGCTCGATCAGCGTGCTGGTACGTGGCGATCTCGAGAGATCGCTACTCTCGGAGAGCGCGCCAGCGGATTAACCACCGGCCCAGGCCCACCACGTCCGGCCGACCTCTACAATTGCAACCACCACAGTTGCGACGCTTGCTGCGCCAATTATGAAGCGCTCTAACGTACCTAGCCTGTGCTCTGTCGCAACCTTCTTGCCATCCCAATGCAGCTCACCATGTTCCGAGACGCCGAGGCGCTCCAGATTAGCTTGCGTTACTTTGTGGACTTTGGACATTTGCGGACCCACTACTAGAATCACTACTAGATTGGAAGGCCAATCGCTTGAAGGTGATCGGCAACTCTAGCGGTGCTGATGGCATAGTTCGAGATTTCCGTCGCGCCACTAAAATGCAGGCCGAAGCCAGCCAACTTATCACTTTCCATGCGAGCCGTGCTTGATAAATGCCGCCAACCACTCGTCGATGATCCGACTCTCGGCAGCGGAAAGACGGCAATATTCGGGCCATCTGGCGCTCGGTCAGCAGAGATAAATTGCTCATCACTGGGCGGAAGACGGATTCACGCGGTTCCTTCGCTCCGAGGCCTGGGACCGCTTTTTAATATGTTGCTGATATTCAACAATGCTTACCTTTTGGTGAGGTTGCGTGGGAGAGGACATCACCGTCGGCGAGTTCCATAGTCTTAAGATCGGTCAATATAAATCCAACCGACGTTCCGCCGCGATAGCTGAGCTGATCGCCTGTGAACAGTGTGGTGAAGAGATGCTTTCTTACCCGATAATGCCCGCAGCTCTTGATGAACTTCGCGGAGAGCAGGTAAGCGCGGGCAACGGCTGTTGCCAGCTGTGCTACCTCGTTGGCGGCTTGAAGCTCAGCCAGCTTCATTCCTGACAATTCTTTGAGCAACTCATCGGCGGCGCCAATCAGCGCTCCCGTCTGTCGAGCCAATAAAGCCCGTGCAGCATCGTTATTGGCAGACGTGCCCGCAGCGTCTGCCAACCGCGTGGCGCAAGGCGAACTGTCGGGCGCTTCGGCAGCCTTGTCGTTTTCGCTCACGCGACCTGCTTCTGCTTCGGCGACAACTTCAGTGGCCGGTTCACCCCCGACCGGATCGCCAGCGCCTGCCGAGTCGGGTGGTTCTGCGAGCAACGGCTGCAACCTCATTTTCAGGACCAGAATCCGCTCGATCACATCGGATTCGCCGAGAGTCTCTCCGACGTTTGCTGGCTCGGATAGACCGGTTAAGCGCGTCTGCGCCACGGCCTCAAAAGTGAAGGCGCATTGGGTGAAGACGGATTCATACGCCCAGCGCTTTCAGCATAACTGCCGCGCCACATTGCTTCGAAACTGCGGAAGGATCGTATTTGCCGTCCTTGACGTACTTGCCCTTCGTATAGTGATTGGAGAAGCTCCAGAGGTAGGGCGTGTTGATACCGCGGCTGCGGTAGCCCCAGCCGTTGTAGGCTTCGAAGCGATAGAGCGCCCGTTCCACCGACCAATCCGTCTGCGAAGCGTAGCCTTTCATCGTCAGCGCGTCGACGGCGCTGGATTCCCAATCGTTCGGCGGGTTCCACTTCTTAGGCCGACCTTTCGGGACCTGGACGGTGCGGGCACTGAGCGGATCTCCGTTATGAAGATGCCCCTTGAAGTTGAAGCTGCCCTCCAACGCATGGGTGACACCTATAAACCACCACGGAATGTCCAGCACGCTGCTGACCTTTTCGTAGCGCGAGCGGAAATCATTCAGCTTCTTGACATACCAGGTTACCTCCCCCTTCCGTTCTGGGCGAACCGTGCAGCTTTGGTAAAGCGCCTTGTACTCGCCTCTCAATTTGGCGAAGTCGGGCGCGGGTGCTTCGTCGCTGGGTATTCTGGATGCCACCTCGCGCTGGTAGGTCTGGAAAAGCCGCGCCACCTCGTCCGCCATCGAAGCATCATCGTCGCCTACGCTTTCCTGAAGCGCAACGATCCGGTGAAGCAGCGTAATGGGTTCGAGTGCTGCGACCTTGGCCTCAAGCGCAGCGAATGCACCGCTCTCAGTACTGGCTTTCACCGGGCCGACCGGGGGAAGCAAGAGTGCATCGTCGACGCTTTCGAGCGGCAGATAGGTGACCTGGCCGGCGTCCATTGACTCGTCGCCGCCCGGAGCTAGTGGATCGGCGCCGCGCAGTGCGGAAAATTTGAAACGGGTCATCTCCTCGATATGCCTGATCGCGACTTGGAATGTTCGGTAGGGACCGAGAACAAAGCCTTCTACTGCCTCGGCACGGCTGCGGCGCTCAAGCAATTCGCGGATGAGATCGCCCTGGCTCAACACATAGCCGGTTGCGTGCAGCCCACCGCCGATCTTGGGCATGACGACGACTTTCCAGAACTCCCGTGGTACAAGGTGTACCTGTCCGCCAGGATTGGAATCCAGCGCAAATTCCGGATCGTCGTCCCGGAATACCGGTCCGGTAAAAACACAAACGCGGAATCCTTCTGTACGCGCGCTTTCTAGAATGTAGTTTTCGAGCCCTTGCCACAGAGTCTTTCCCTGGTTCAAGCTCGCGTGCTGGAATGCTGAATTAGTGTAGTGGAACGTATCGTCGTTTCCCTTTTGTGCATCTTCGCCCCAGTTCGGATCCTCGCGCCGCACCATATGCCCACGGTCGATCTCCGGATCGCGATAGGCACGTTGGCTTGGTTGAAGATTGCGATCGATACGGAGATCGAAAAACCACCTGTCGTCGCCACGCTTGATGCGCCGTGACGTTTCTCCGTCGATGTTAACGGCGGTGACGCGCGGCGACCGCCTACCTTTCGAGTAAAGAACGCCGAAGTGAGTGTAGCGCAATTCGTGTTTGCGTTCTTCGGTCGCGTCCGACGGCTGTGCGAGATCCGTGGCGACCTCTTCTCCGAATTCGGGCCATGGTACCTCCATGCCCTCTCCAAGGAACCCCGGCTGATAGCCTGCGCGATTGGAGAAATCGTCGGTCGAGTGGACGCCGTCTGCCAGTTCTTCGGTGGACTCGGTTAGCGCCACTCCTCCCACGGTCGGCCGCGACGCGGATAGCAGTTCTTTCAGTGTATCGGAGCTGACCGCCGCGTTCTGAATGCCGAACTCACCGGAGAAATGCAGGCCGACAACGGCTTCCTGTTCGAGGCTGACGAGGCAGGAGCCCGAATTGCCGCCAAGGGTTGTGCAGTCGTGCGACAGGACCGTCCCGTCCTCACCAGTCATGATCAGACCCGGAGCAAACCGCTTTACGTCGTAGAGGTCGTTGAAATACTGCCGCATCTGCGACAGGTCGTTTCGGTCGTCGAAGGCGGGATAGCCGATGGTCCCGACGAGTTCTCCGTCGCGACCGCGCCGCTGCGCGAGCGGGACCGGATCCGGCGCCAGCCCATCCCGAACCTCGATCTCGAGCAGCGCGACGTCGGCTTCCGTATCGTCGGCCAGATAGAGGATTTTGATCACAGGGAGGGTGAATGCGTCGTCGGAAGTCGAGTCCACTTCCTCGCGAAGGTCGAGGTTGGCGCCATAGCGCGCACCGATTGGCGACCGCAGGAAGATGCCCGAGCCGTCCCGGGCGCGCCGCGCCACAAGTTTGGCGACATGGCGATTAGTTATGACTTTGCGGCGCCCTCCAGAAGCTTCGGCAACGACGAAGCCCGTGCCACCCCATCGCATCGAATGGTTCACGAACTCGACACGGCCGACGGACGGAACGAAACGATTGATCCGGCCAACCATAGATGCCGTGAGCTGCGGCAGCAGATCAACCTGTTCGAAAACGATCTGGTCGTTGCGAATGAGCATGGGCGGGCGCCCAACCCGCCGCACGATCGCTTCTAGTCCGACGGGATTGCGGACCGCATCGAGCACGCCGCCCGCCGCCACACTTTCCAGGCCGCTGCGAGACCGCTCCAGCGACACAAGCTCGGACGAATCGACGCCGAACCGAGCTGGATCAATGCGTCCTTCAACGACGGCCCGAGCTACTGCAGTAGCTACGTCACCGCGCAGGGCCGTAAAAATGGTTTCCAGACGAGAGCGCGACTCCTCGCGCGCCGGCGCGCTTGGGATCGACGGAGAAACGGGAGTTGAAGCTGAGTCGTCGACGTGGCTGTGGTCGGGAATGCGGCTGTAGTCCGATGCCAGTCCTGGATCGGACTCGGGAATTGACGGGAACTCGTAGGTCAGTGCCATCGCTTCCTCGCCGGAGAAACGCATCAGGAATTCGACCTCGTCGTCTGTATAGGCCGGATCCCAATGCGTATTCTCGGGCACGTTCGAATGGCCATAGTGGCCGCCCTTTGTATCCCACGTGCGCGCATCGCGGTTGTGGCCCCCCGGATCCTTGCCGTTGCGAGCGGACTTGGGGCGACCGTTCGGCCAAGCCTTCGGCACGCCATGAGTGGCTTCAATCCAGCGGCAGAGCCTGGCGACGTTGCGGAGGGTAGCTTTCGACTTCGGACGATGGGCGAAGCCAACCACTTCGATTTGGATGGCTGAATCCCGATTGGTCTGCACACCGCCCGCAGCATTTCTCAACGCCCGCGCGGCGACATTGGTGTCGATGTGCTGATAGACCTTCCCCTCGCCGACCGTAAAGTGAGGATCGGACCGGTTGGCACGAAATGCACTAAAGGCACCGCCAGCGCTCGACCCCTCCGTCGTGTGATGGACGATCTTGAATGGACCACCAGTAAAAGATCCTGATGATCCACTAATAGGCATCCACACAGCGTCTCGATACCTCGCCATAACACTCTCCCTCAGTATAAGACGCCACGATTCGATATGTTACAGAAAACGTTTCTTCAGATTAAATTTGCCACGACGCAACGCATCTTCACAAAAGTGAAGCTATAAAAGTACCATTATTGGGCCGGCTATCGCCGCGCAAGTTTCCACAATTATCTATTACGTACCACTAAAAAGAGGCAAGTGCAATATCGCACTACTCCGCTGGCAATTTGAGCTATCTACTTGACATCGTTGCAAAATGGTAATTGAGTATTGATCCTGGTGACCTGTGGTTCTGAGAGCATTGCAGCACGGCCGGCAGCACACGATACCATCTCATCGGTCTTTCGCCTGCCTGGACCCACACACCAGAGCGCAGATTGGGTACATCGCGGCTTAAGTTGATCCTCGCCGCGATTGCAACATTCACTGAGGAGGCGCGCTGCGATGGAGCCGTTAACGCCCGATTTAATCGAGCAGCTGTCACAACTGTTAACGGCCTCCCTGAGCGAACCTGAATTGCGCATGATTGTTTACGTGGCCACGGGCGATCAGCTTTATGACGCGTTCGTGGATCAGAACCTCCCGAAGAGACCGAAAATTGTCGATCTGTTGATCGCGCTTGAAAGGGAGGAGATTACAGACAGGTTCTTGTCGGCAGTCTATGTTCGGAAGCCCTTCAACAAGAGGCTTCGCAAAGCTCTAGAAGCTGTGTATCCCGCCGTCGCGAGCCAAGGGGACGCACCAAATACCACGCTGTCAGTACAGAAGGCCGGGGTTCAGCAAGCCGGCGAGCCGACGACGGCATTCGCGCCAGGCTTGCAGCGCAATGTTAGGCCGAATATCTCGATGGTGTCGATCGGAGTCTGGATTGAACGAATGACGCGAATCCAGCGCCAAGTCTGTCGCGTAGAGCAGGACGGCAATTCGCTCGGTACTGGCTTCCTGGTGGGACCAGATGCTGTGCTGACGAATTGGCACGTGGTCGAGGCTGCCGCAACGGCGGGCTCCGCCGCTAAGTTGGGGTGTCGTTTCGACTACCTTCTACTATCCGATACGTCACGACAGACCGGCTTTGTTGTGGCAGTCCACGCAGATGGCATCGTTGATAACGCGCCGTATTCGCCGGCCGAAGCGACGGTGACCCCGGACAACCCCGCTCCAAACGACGATGAGCTTGATTACGCGCTGCTGCGGCTGCGCGATCCCATCGGCGCCGACCTACGCAACGGGCAAGGACGCGGCTGGATAAGTTTGCCCACGACGGCGACCATCCCTAAGACGGATGCGCCGCTTCTAATCGTACAACATCCCGACGGCGGGCCAATGAAGCTTGCGCTAGATACCGCAGCCATCATCGGTACCGTCGCAAATGGTTTTCGACTGCGCTACCACACGAATACCGATCCAGGTTCATCCGGCTCGCCATGTTTTTCAATGGATTGGGAGCTACTTGCACTGCATCATTTTGGCGATCCCTCCTGGCAGAAGCCTGTCTTCAACCAGGGGATTCCGGCCCATCTGATTCGCAACAGCATTACCACGCATGGGCATTCGGCGATGCTTGGCGGAAGTTGAGTTAGAAGAGCGCGGCGAGATGACGATCATCCCACCAGCTATCTACGAGCCGATTTATAAGGCCATTGGCGACATTTTCTCCTTTGATGACTTGAATATCGTTGTCTACAAATGTTTGGGAGAACGGAGGATCAATGACTATGCGAACGAGGACGATCCACGTTGGCAGGTCGCTCGCGATGTTATTGATGGAATAGAACGAGACGAAGCTACTAAATTTTTTCTTTCAGAGATACTATTTGACAAGCGCTGTGACGCATACCTTACTTCACTCATCTACAAAGTAGACCCCCAAATCAAAGCTGCGGAACGAAATTTAAAGGCGCGTGTCGAAGCACTTGATGAAGACCTCAGAAAAACTAAGGACGCTTTGACGGATGATGCCGCAAGACGTTCGCTCAAAGATTCTTCTGCCACTTTTGCAAATTTCTCAGTCGCTGTTGGAGTACTGCAGATCTATAAATTTTTGCATGACGCGCTGCATCTACTACAAGTCCGGCGCTTCGTGGATCTTCGGGACGCTGTTGAAACAATGGACGACGACCATGCCGCTGAGGGCAGGTTGCGAGACTTCCAGAACGGCATGCGCGAGTGCGTGGTTTTAGCACGGAAGGCTGCAGCTCGATTGCCAATAGATGTTCGTCCGCAAGAGACATTGTGGATTGACAAATTAGACCAAAGAGCGGTGGAAGAGCTTCGTACCGCAATCGACGGTATGGACATACCCTCCGCCCGCATTGCACTGCGGATTGCTGCAAAACTCATCGAGAGTGAGTCGTCACGTCTCAACGGCCTTATCTTTTTGTCAGCCAGCAATTTGCCTCTCAAAGCGCTAGCGGCCGGACTAGAGAACGCTGCAAACATTGCGCCTCTTGTTAAGCTACCACTTCTATCGACCGCAAATTCCGCAAATCTACTCGCTGCCACGCTGCAGAGCCACGTGGTAGAACACGGCCTCTGGCAGGATGTCGATGATACGCTTTGGGCCGTAGACGTGTTGCTGACAGAGGCAGGAAACGACATTTTAAAGATCCTCAGCGAGGAGTGGCTAAACGCGGAAGCTGTGGTGCTGAATCTTGTCCGCCCCTCGGCTGACGAAGTTTGGGCGTTAGACATTCTCAAATATGGCGAGCGAATGAAGGAAGCGCTGTCCGGCGCCATTGAGTTGGCAGCAACTCCAGCCGTCACCGAGGCCGATTTAACTGACGCGATTGATGGCCTGATCCTTCGCTACGGCGATTTCCGTTATGAGGTGCGCTTTCGATTTTTCGTGATAGATCAATTGCTGATGAGCGACTGCGAGGAGATCGTGAAACTTCGCACTTCGGTCAACGCAGTGTTGGAGGCTCTCGGGCATGAGTGACGCAGATATTGAATTCTCCGGGGCGGATGTTCGTTTCAAGGATTTCGATGCGCTTAGAGAGGCCCACAACGCCGAACGCAAGGCCCACGAGGATTGGTGCAACAATCAACGCAAATCTGACAGCGTTCCAGACCAAGAAGCTAATGGGCATAAGGCAGGGATAAAGGCATTTATTGAACGCGCCAGCGCGACTGGAACAGTCATTGGCAACGAACGAGACAGACGCGCAGCCAGAGCAATGTTGGAATATTGGGCGGCCGAGCTTGTAATGGTCGGCACCACTCGCGCTGAAGCCCTTGTAGCGCCCCGCCTTGCCGATTACGGCGGTGGACCCCAAAATCCCGGTGAAGCACCAAATCAGATACTTCTCCCCGACCAACTTTCACGCGATCGAATTCGCTTCATCGCGGCAGCACGCCTTTGGGACGAAAGCGGCCGCGGAGCAGGCTACCTATTGAATGGAAAAGCACTAGAACAGGCGATGCGGTTTCGTAAATCCGATCCTATTTTAAAAGATTTCATTGGTGAAAGTGAGCGTGTCGAAAATAACGTAAAGGATCTAAGGCGACAGTTGATAATAGGGAGTGCAATCGCGTCGGTTTTAGTTACAGCCTTCTTTATGTTCGCCTCGCTTTATATATTCTGGGTTACCCCACGGGAAGCTCACAGGACTATAACATTCCTGAAAACAGATGCGACTCCGACATCTGAAGAGCAAACTGCGGCACTTGAGTTTTTAGATTGGGCGCAGCAGTGGTCGTCCACCGATCCTTATGATCTATCGGCGATTCCGGTGGCTCTCAAAGAGATTAGGATATTTGATCTGAAGATGAGAGCTCCAAATTTCTCGGCAGATAATTTTGAGGGGGTGTCCTTCCCACAGGCAGAGCTTATAGGTGCCTCGTTCGCGCGCAGCCGTTTCTCGTTCACAACCGGGTTGCAGCCCAATGATATGCGAGAGGCTCGCCTGAATCTCGCTCAGTTTCGAGGCGCAAAAATTGCTAATACTTCATTCGAAGGTGCACAATTATACAACGCAGTTTTTGACCGGTCGGCTCTATGCAAAGTTAATTTTTCTGGCGCAGCCCTCCAGCGTGCATCCTTTTGGGGCGCTGAAATCGATACAGCGACTCTGGAGACACTGAAGCAAACTGCTTGGTGGCTGGCCGAGGGGTGGTCGTGGGCGGAAATTCAAAGGTTTACGAACTCAACCGGAAAAAATACCGACACAGAGAATGCTAAACTGAGATCTAGCCTCAAAAATTCCTACGGTTATCGCGACGACATCAATTTTAGCGTGGATTTGTATAACGTCTCAAGTCTCGGCAGCACGGGTCAAGTCCGTGCGTTGGCTGACATGGCATGGAAACGAGCGGTCTGGGGTATCGACTTATTGGCTGTGGATGGCGAGGTCCAGAACAGTAACAAAATTGCCCCTACGGCAATCGACGCGGTTGACCAGGCCTTGGCCACAATTGAGCAACTGCAAGCGAATCAAATAGGCAGCGATGCATATACCGATATATGGGCAACGATATTGGACACAAAAGCATACATTCTTCTACAGAGCGGAAGGCCGAATGATGCAATTGCCCTATTTGAGCAACTCAAAAAGAGCAATTCTAGTTATAAAAACCTGCCGCCGGACTCCCTCTTCCGCTATGCCATTGCCCAGTCTGCATCGGGTGTTATCGGCGAAGCAATGTGGATGGCGAATTTGGACGCGGCAATAACCAACGGAGGTTACCAGCCGACCCATGAGCTCCATGGATTAAAAAAGCTTGTTTTTGATAATCAGAAAATTGTGCAGAAAATAGGTGTTCAAACTGAAGCACGCTGGCCGCAGGTTTTAGCTCCTGACCAGAGATGTCCGACCTAATTTGTCGAACGCTGGTCCACTAGCATTGCTGTATGCATCCGGCCGATGCCGGTGGCGCGACCAACGTAGGCAGACCAAATCTATGGCCAATTACAACCAGCGTCAGGACCAACACAACCATTGCGATCAATTTTGGGGTCACGGCTTCTGCTCCCTGCTATTTCGGAATGTAGCACGAGCAGAAACACCTTTCAAGGAACGACACAGATCAGCAATATCTTGCCCTATAGCCCGCAGGCCCCCGGCCATCCAATACCAAAAGACAGCGAGCCGAGTTTTTGTTGGAACTCCGGTGAGAAGAGCGAAATCGCACAATTAAGGCTGTTTACATTGCCGGATGCAAAGGCGCAGTCGGCGCCGTAGGCATCGAGCCCACCTAAGACCATGATCCCGAACCGAAGGTCAGCGAAGCAAAAGTGGAAACCAGTTTCCGGGAAAAGATCATGGGCAGAAAGATAGAGGCCCATCCCATCGGGATGGAACAGGCTCTAAATAGGCCGTTCGAACGGGGCGAAGATGCAAAACTCTCTTCTTGCCATTCACCTGCGAGGCCAATCGAGAGGCCGCGGCAACAATCCAGCACTATGCAGCTACGGCTTCCCCGGGAGCGCGATATTGCCGACGGCCATGCGTGTCGCCGCACCTGCGAGCAGCGCGCCCACCACGTCCGTAACGCTGCCCCAGGTAGGGTTCTGCGCCCATAGCACCAGCACGCCGGTTGCCGCGATGCCAGCCAGCACCACGACGTCGGTAATCATGTTCCAGCGCTTGCGCACCGCCCGCAATTCGTGGGCTGAGGCGCCGATCGCCGGCTGGAACACGTCCGGACCAAAGATGAACTTCAGCTCGCTGTCCTGCGGCAGGAAGCTTTTCGGCGCCGACGCCGGTGCGCCTTCAGTAACCGCTTCGGTGGCGACGACGGGTTCTTTCGCCAGCGGCGCTATCTGGCTCCAGAGCGCGATCGCCTTAGCCAATCGGTCCCCGCCTCCGGCGTTGCGCACAGCCAGCAACTGCTCGCCGAGCGCATCTAGACTTTGCTTAGTGCCGGCGTTGCGGGCAGCCGGGCCGGCAAGCGCTGCCTTGACCGCGTTGTCGGACTTGTCGAGCAAGGCGCCGACGAGCGCGCCGGCCTTGTCGGCGAGCGCGGCGGCTGCCGTATCCAGCTTGGCGGCCCGCTGCAAGCATTCGGCGGTGGCGCCGCTCGTACCGATCAGGCGTTTCAGCGCGCCTTCCCTTTCCGTCAGCGCCTTGCGCCATTCCACGGCGATGGCGGCATGGTCGGCGCCGAGGATGGCGACCGCGCCTTGCGCGCGCAAAATTTCGGCATCGAGCCGGCGGGCGGCCGCGACCAGTTGCGGAAACTGCGCCAGTTCCGAGCGAAGGGCCGAGAGCGACGCGTCGATCCCGGTCACGCTCCAGTCGTCCGCATCCAGCGCGCTGACCAGACGGGCGGTCAGCATGCCGAAAACGTCGGATGTCTCGCCTGCCTTGTCCGCTGCGATGAGCGCCTGCTCGCATGACGCCAGTCTTTCGAGCTGACCTTCGATTTCGGTCAGCCTGGCGCTCGAATCCTTGCCTTGAATGAGCTCAGGATCGAGCGTCCGCAACACGCGGCCGAGTTCGATGGCCTGGCGCTGCACGGGCGCCTTGGTGGCCGAACCTGCCAGCCGCTGCGCCCGCGCCCGCATGTCCGCGGCCAAGATCCGTCGGTCCGTCGCCGGCAAGCCGGTGGTGCGCCAGTCGGTGACGGCCGCGCCGAGAACGACACCGAGCGCGATCAGGATGCCGGCCAGCCACGCCGACGAGCGCATCTCGAACTTCACCGTCCTCAGCGACTGACCGGCATCCGCTCCCAGCAGCGCGACATCGATGCTGTACGCACCGGGTCCGATGCCGCCGGGAAGCTGCAGCGTCAGCGCGCACATCTGCTTGGGCTGGAGGATGGCTCCGGTGCACGTGTTCTGGCCGAATCCCGGTTCCCCGCTGGTGGCGATGGCCGTGTCGGGACTGCCGGCGCGCAGCACGGCTCCCGCCATTGACGCGCCGAGCTTGATCGGACCGGTCGTCGCGTTCACGCCCTCCAGCCGCACCAGGCGTTTTCCCGGCGGCCTTAGCCATTCAAATTCAAAGAAGCCGAGATCGATATGAACCGGCTTGGGCTCGACCAGGAAATTGTCCGGAACCGCGGTCGCCTGCGCCCCGGCCGGACAAACGCCGGTCTTCAGCGCCGCGACAATGAAGAACAAAAAAACCAGGAAGGTCGATGCGCCCCGCCATACGCCGGTCATGCGTCCCATGCTTTCCCCTCCCTATGCAGGTAGCCCCACTATTGCCAGGATCGCGTCGGCAGGTATACTATCATCAATCTTTCGAGCGGCAAGTTTAGCGAAAAGGAAAATTGCCCAAGCACAAGGCGGGGAGAAATATATTTCAAAACTTTGCCTTCGGCTTGGCGTGCCCGACAGCCGGTTTGGCTGCTGGGTCTGTGCTGCGCACAGGCGAAGCTTGGGGGACGGGAGCCTCGGATGAGGCGCGGAGGGGAAAATGGCTGACGTCGATGCGGTTCGAAATGCAATCCTTGAAGCTGTGAGGTCGGATCCGGGGGGCGAGGCCCGCTTTGCCCTGGTCGCGATGGACAGCCTTCATGCCGAGGCAGTCGCCGCCAGCCTCAGGACCGACCTGGCGCCCTTCGCCGCTCAGGTCGAGCAGCGCTCTCCCGACGAACTTCTGCTCGTCCTCAAAGGCTTTCGGATCGCCGACGAGACGGCCGCGTTTCGGGCTGCCGACGCCTTGGTCAGCAGCTATGCGCTGGACGCGGCCGAGCCTGAGATTTTCTTTACCGCAATG
This sequence comes from Mesorhizobium sp. M0633, assembly GCF_040320645.1. Taxonomy (NCBI): domain Bacteria; kingdom Pseudomonadati; phylum Pseudomonadota; class Alphaproteobacteria; order Hyphomicrobiales; family Phyllobacteriaceae; genus Mesorhizobium; species Mesorhizobium sp. M0633. The sequence continues at coordinate 38,300 of NZ_JAMYQC010000016.1, read as the reverse complement.
CCTGTCCAGCCGGATGTTGGCCAGATTACCGAAGAGGGTGTCAGCGACTGGCTGGGCTGCTGGGTGGGAGAAGAGCCGGGGCTTGCTAATCACTGGGCGATCGCCGCCATGCATGTGCCGGAAGCCTGGGCTTTCGCCGAAAGTCGCGGCCGTCCCAGCCGTGGCGAAGGCATCGTGATTGCCCAACCCGACACCGGCATAACCAGGCATCCCGAGCTCGCCGGCGTCATGATCGTTGCGCAGCGCAATCTGATCGGCGCTTCGCCAAACGACGCCACCGACCCGCTCACAGAGGCCGGCAATCCCAGCCACGGCACGGCGACGTCCAGCGTGCTGCTCAGTCCCGAGTCACTGGATATTTCGGGGGCCGCTCCGCTTGCCAAGCTGATGCCGATCCGCGCCATCGACAGCGTTGTGCGCCTCTCGCAGATCAAGGTCGCCGAGGCAATCGACTACGCCGTCAACAACGGCGCGCAGATCATCACCATGTCGCTCGGCGGCATCGCCTCCTTCACGCTGTGGCGGGCGCTGTCGCGTGCCGTGGATGCCGGCGTCCTCGTGCTCGCTGCCGCCGGGAATTGCGTGAATGTGGTGGTATGGCCGGCCCGCTACGACAAATGCATCGCCGTGGCCGGCGTCAATTCCAAGAACCAGATATGGCAGGGCAGTTGCAGGGGATCGGCGGTCGACATATCGGCGCCGGCGCAAAACGTCTACCGGGCCTTCGCGCACAAGCCTGCCGCCCCCGGCCAAGCCACGACTTACGATGTCGCCCAGGGCGAAGGCACGAGTTACGCCGTCGCCCTGACGGCGGGGGTCGCGGCCTGCTGGCTCGCCTTTCACGGCCGCGCCAACGTAATCGCCGCGGCCCGGCAGCGCGGCGAGAGTGCGCAGGACATGTTCCGCCGTCTGCTCAAGGCGACCGCCCACGTGCCGGCCGGCTGGGACGGCTTCAACCTCGGTGCCGGCGTCGTTGACGCCGTGGCACTGCTGAAGGCCGACCTTGATCTTGGCCGTGGCACGGAAGGGCCGACCGAAAGCGTCGTCAGCGACTCACCCGGCCGCTCCGTTCGCAGCCTCGCCTACGAAAAGCTTGGATCCGTTGTCGTTGATGCGGAGCTCGATTGGCAAAAGCATGGCACCGAGATCAGCCTTGCCTTGCTGCGCCGCCAGTCCTCCGCTCAGCCCGCCACGGCCAACGAGGCGACAGCCGTCCTGGAAACGCTGGTTCCCACTGAAAAGCGCCCTCGAGCGACCGAACGTCCAGCCGACGAGCGTCGCCCTGAGGCCCAGGAACTCGGCGACCCGCTCGCCGCCCCGGCACTGCGGCGTCCCCGCCCCGAAGCTCTGGTCTCCGAGCGGCTAAAGCAGCAAAGGCGCATCATTGCCGTGCGCGCCGCGATCGAAGAGGGCAGCTTTCTGGAATCGACATTGACCGAAGAGGCGGTTGCCAGCCAACCGCTGACACGGCACGGCGCCGATGCGACGCTTGACCGTGTTCTTAGCCTTGCCCAGAAAATGCCTGCCAACGAGGTTCGCGATAAGCAGGCCTTCGTCACTGCGCTCCAGCTTCTGAGCGACCACGGGGGCAACGCGCTCAAGACCCTGGTCGGTGAAGATCCCGCCGCCGAAACTCAGCTCAACGGTTCCGCTTCGGCCGCGCTGGAGGCGATTATCATCGCCGACGGGTCGCGACCCAGTTTCCTGATAGAGAACAGCCTGCCGCCGGCGAACCACCCCTTCATGGGGACCTGGCAAGACAAGGTGGCGAAAGCCATGCCGCTGCTGAAGCCGATCTGCGATGCGGTCGGCCGCATCCAGCCGCGTTATGGGCACGCTGGCAATTTCATCGGCACCGGCTGTTTGGTGGACGCCGCGATGGGCATCGTGCTCACCAATTTTCACGTGCTTGACGATGCCCGCAAAAAATTCGGGATCTTGATGGACGAGGCGGACGGCATCGTCCGCATCCATGGCTGGATGGAAATCGACTTCCTAGGCGAGGCGACGAGCTTTGCCACAAGGCGGTTCCGGGTTGTCGAAGCGAGGCTGCCGCCGCGCGCTGGGCGCGGCTTCGGCCATATGGACGCTGTTACGCTGCGGATCGAACAGATCGACGACGCCGAGATGCCGCAAGCCATTGCGTTCGACGGCACGGCGATGGTGTTCAATCAGGTCGCGGCAAGGACCTTCTGCACGGTCGGATTTCCTGGCCCGCCTGAGCAGAATCAGGGGCCAAAGGGCGAGATAGACTGGAATTTCGTTATCCGCACCCTGTTTGGCGACCTGTTCGGCGTGAAACGGCTTGCGCCGGGCCGTATCGGCCAGATCAACGACATCGAGCGGGACACGTTGGATGTCGTCTTTGGCCACGAGGCCACGACGTTCGGCGGCGCATCGGGATCGGCGCTCCTTGCATGGGAGAACCCGGCATCGCCAGCCTTTGGCCTGCATTTTAGCGGCGCGACCGGAAGATCGAATTTCGCCATAAGCAGCGCAAAAGCCGCCATCGAGCTTCGCGGTATTGGGGTTGCAGTATAGCGCTAGTACTCATACCGTTCGGTCGAGCATGGCGCGGGCGAGTACGGAAAGGCTGGTGGCATCAACGCCAGACGCTCGAGGGCTTTTTATTCGATCTTCAAGCGCGGCATGAGGGCCGTCTACCAGCTTGCGCCGAACATTATCTGTACCGCTATCGCCGATCGTCGGTCGACCGGCCGGGTTAGCTATCCCCGCACCCACTCCTCAACAGCGCGCAGAATGCTCGCGGCTCCAATTCGGGCATCAACGTGTAACTGCCAACGCTAGGATCGTAGTCATGCCGTCCAACTCGTCCGATCCAGTGAAAACCGTCAGGGCCATGGCTCTCAAACCGCCTTCGGTTTTGACGATAACTGCGCCTCCCGGCCGCGCTCTATGGCTAGCGGCACGGAGCCCGGTTTTCAACCGGTCTCCGCCCATTCGCGTAACGATCGCCCGTGCAGGCTGCTTCGCAGCCGGATCGTCATTATCAGTGAACCAAATTGGCGGTATCAGCCGTTTACAGCGCGGAACAAATTCAGCACAGTGCGCCCCCGCACGATAGCTCTGAGTTGGTGATGGCAAGTCGCTAGCCCTTCTTGTCATACACCGCGGGGGAGCCGTCCTGGCGTAAGCCGGCGACGGCTCCTTTCAGTTGATACTGTTGAAAAAGTCCGGCGCACCACAAATCGCCACCGATATTAGAATCCAGTTCCACCCCGGCGCATTGCATGGAATCAGGATTCAATTTTGGGGTCTCTGCGGAACGCCATGCTACGAAAGTGCCACGGGCGACCGCGACGCGGACTTTTTCAACAATATCAGTTCAGAATGACCGCCGCGATTGCGGCCGACGTTGATTAGCTGAGTGTGAATCGGCGCCGAAGGTTGACCCCGTGCAAAGATTCGGTAACGCCTTGATTTGCTAGCATGAAAAGGAGATTGGGTCAGGATCGGTGCCGACGATGACCTGACCTCCCACGCGTCGCGAATTTGCACGCAAAGTCAGGTACTTATTCCTTTTTGAGAAGGGGTCAGCCTTCGGCGCTGATTCACATCGTAGGCGTGGCTTTCCGACAGGAAACCGTCCAGTCCGGCATCAGTCTCCATGCTTGTGGTACCTCCCTTAAACTCCTAGCCTTTATTGGAATTCAAATTCCAGGGTATTTGTGGCACTACGGCTTGGGGCGAGAAGATCGCATGACCGCAGCAGCGGCAGGCGCACATCTAGGGGGAGCGATTGCCGCGAATATTTGACAACATTGAAACCGGCTTGCTTCCCGCCTTGCGTCAAACGCTCGAAGTCTCGGCACGAGGTGATTTTTGCGTAGGCTATTTCAATCTACGTGGCTGGAAGTCGATTGACGATCTGATTTCAGCTTGGCCCGGCGGCGAAGGCGATCAGTGTCGGCTGCTCGTTGGGATGCAACGTCTCCCACAAGAGGAATTGCGGATCGGACTCGGCACTGGAAAAGAAGAACAGGCGCTCGATAACCAAACTGCGCTTCGCCTGAAAAGGAAGTTGGCAGAAGAATTCCGCGTTCAACTGACCCTCGGCATGCCGAGTAACGCCGATGAGGCGGGGTTGCGTCGCCTTGCTGCCCAACTCAAGGCGAAGCAGGTGTCGGTTCGTCTTTTTCTGAAACACCCGCTCCATGCAAAGCTCTACCTGCTGTTCAGGCCAGATGCGAACAATCCGATTACCGGCTTCTTGGGAAGCAGTAATCTGACCCTCTCGGGCCTTTCCAAACAGGGCGAACTGAACGTCGACGTGCTCGATCACGATGCCACGACAAAGCTCGCGAAATGGTTCGACGACCGTTGGTCGGATCGCTGGTGCATCGATTTCACCGAAGAACTGATCCAGGTCATTGAGGAGAGTTGGGCGCGGGAAGAGACACTCGACCCCTATATGATCTATGTGAAGATGGCCTACCATCTTGCCCAGGAAGCACGTGCTGGCCTGAACGAGTTTCGAATTCCCTCTGAGTTCGGCAAGCGGCTCTTCGCCTATCAGGAAGCTGCGGTCAAAATCGCGGCTCATCACTTGAACAAGCGAGGTGGCGTTCTGATCGGCGATGTCGTTGGCCTCGGCAAGACGCTGATGGCGACGGCGCTGGCGAAAATCTTCCAGGACGATCACTTTACAGAAACGCTGATTATCTGCCCGAAGAACCTCGTCAAAATGTGGGGGGACTACGTTTCCGAGTATCGGCTGATCGCAAAGGTCCTCTCGATCACCCGGGTTACGCGCGAGCTGCCCGAGCTTCGGCGCTATCGTGTCGTGCTGATCGACGAAAGCCACAACCTCAGGAACCGCGAGGGCCGCAGATATCGCGCGATCCAGGAATATCTCACGGAGAATGAAAGCCGCTGCATCCTGCTCTCGGCGACGCCCTACAATAAGACGTATGGCGACCTTTCCAACCAGTTGCGGCTTTTCGTTCCTGAGGACCGCGATATTGGCATCCGCCCCGAGCGATTACTTCAAGATATAGGTGAAACCGAGTTCATCAGGCGCCACCAAAGTCCGGTCCGGTCACTCGCGGCCTTCGAGAAAAGCACATACACAGATGACTGGCGCGAACTGATGCGCCTCTACATGGTTCGTCGCACGCGCACGTTCATACAGGATAACTACGCTCAGACCGACCCGGCCAACGGACGGAAATTCCTGACGCTCGAAGACGGGTCACGCTCCTATTTCCCCGAACGCGTGCCGCGAACGCTTCGGTTCCAGATCAACGACAAGGACGCTGGCGATCAATATGCGAGCCTATACGCCTCGCCAGTCGTGGATGCGATCAACCTTATGCATTTGCCGCGCTACGGCCTCGGGAACTATGTCGCGCCCAAACCACACAAGCCGCCTACGCCGAATGAAGCGAAGCAGCTCGATGACCTTTCCCGGGCTGGCAAGCGCCTCATGGGGTTTTGCCGTACCAACCTCTTCAAGCGGCTGGAAAGCAGCGGCGAGGCGTTTCAGCAATCGCTAGAGCGCCACGTCCTCCGAAACTACATCTTCCTGCACGCTATCGAGAACGATCTTCCGCTGCCACTTGGCACCCAGGACGCCGGGCTTTTGGACACCGCGAACTATGACGAGGATGTCGACGATCAGAGCGCCGACGCCGAACTCTTTACGGAAGGCGAGGACGAGGATACGCAGGATTCCGAGACGCTTGATCTGCGCGACGATGCGGCCTTTCGGGCAAGGGCGGCGGAAACTTATCGTTTGTATGCCGGCCAGTTTAAGCGGCGGTTCAAGTGGCTCCGACCCGATCTGTTCGTCGCGCAGTTGAAGAGGGATCTGACGACCGATAGCGATCGACTTCTGAAGATTCTCGACGAATGCGGCGACTGGGACCATGCGAAAGATACCAAGCTCGCCGCGCTGGTCGAGTTGCTGACCAAGAAGCATCCAAAAGAGAAGGTCCTGGTCTTCTCCCAGTTTGCCGACACGGTTCGCTACCTTGAGCGGCGCTTGAAGGGGGCGGGTCTCAAGGCAATGGCGGCTGTCTCCGGGGAAACGTCAGACCCGACTAGCGTTGCCTGGCGGTTCAGTCCGAGCAGCAACAATAAGCGCGACAAGGTCAAACCCGAAGAGGAACTGCGCGTCCTCATCGCTACCGACGTGCTCAGCGAAGGCCAGAACCTTCAGGACGGCGCGATCTTGGTGAACTACGATCTGCCTTGGGCGATCATTCGGCTTATCCAACGTGCCGGCCGTGTGGATCGTATCGGGCAGAAGGCCGATAAAATCCTCTGCTATTCGTTCCTACCCGCCGACGGTGTGGAGCGCCTGATCCAGTTGCGCTCGCGCGTCCGGCAGCGCCTGAAGGAAAACGCGGAAGTCGTGGGAACCGACGAGGCGTTCTTCGAGGACGAAGGCGAACGTCAGGAGCTTGTCGATCTCTATAGCGAAAACGCGGGGATTCTCGACGGCGAGGCCGATACCGAGGTCGATCTCGCATCGTATGCCTACCAGATATGGAAAAACGCGATTGATGCTAACCCGGCGCTGCAGAAGGCCATCCCGGAGCTTCCATCGGTTGTATATTCAACGAAGGCATACACGCCTCAGGATGGGCGCCCCGAAGGTGCGCTCGTGTATTTGCGCACCGCCCAGGGCAACGACGCCCTGGCCTGGGTCGACAAGGACGGCACAAGCGTCACGCAATCTCAGTTCGAAATCCTGAAAGTCGCGGCGTGCGAGCCGAATACGCCCGCGCTGCCGCGACAGGAAGAGCACCACGCAAGGGTCGCAAAAGGCGTCGAGCACATCGCCGCCGAAGAGAAACAGGTCGGTGGGCAACTCGGACGCCCTTCCGGCGCGCGATTCCGAACCTACGAGCGTTTGAAGCGCCATGCCGACAAGGTGAACGGGACATTGTTCGATCTGCCCGAGCTCGGGAAAGCTATCGAAGAGATCTACCGTTTTCCGCTCCGACAATCGGCGACAGACACTCTGAACCGCCAGATGAAGACCGGGATCAGCGACGAAAAGCTGGCCGAGCTGGTCTTGGCGCTGCGAGAGGAGGATCGGCTCTGCCTGATCCAGGATGAAGAACAACAATCCGGCGAACCGCAGATAATCTGCTCGTTGGGGCTTGCGCGTCTAACGGCGCGATGAAGGGCAAAGGGGACTAGAACGGGATGGGCTTCAACGCAGGGAATGCCAGGATACTGCTGGAACAATTCGAGTTCACCAAGCTCTTTATCGAGGAATTGGGATGGGATCGGCACAGCGCCCCCCTTTCTGTTCTAGTGGCGGGCACGACATTTACGCTGCTTGCAGTCGCCGAAAAGCGCGGGATGGTTGCCTGGGTTTGCCAGGCACCCGTTGGGCAGCAAATCCCTGATCGCGCGATCCGAAAAAAGGTCGAAACTCAAGTCGCCAAGACGACGCTGGAGCACCTGATCGTTTTTACCGATGCCCTGCGCGACGAACAGATGTGGTGCTGGTCGCGTCGCGAGACGGGCAAGCCGGTCACCGTGACCGAGCATGTTTGGCGAACCGCGTCCGGAAACCGCCCCCTTTTGCAGAAACTGCAGCGGCTGTTTGTCGCTTTCGAGGAAGAAGACGCGCTGACATTGCCCGGCGTTCTTGGCAAAGTGCGCTCCGCCTTCGATGTCGAGAAGGTCACGAAGAAATTCTACGACCAGTTCAAGGCCGAGCACAAAGCGTTCCTCGGCTTCGTCAGTGGTATCACCGAGGTGGCAGACAAGGAATGGTACGCCTCTCTGATGCTGAACCGCCTGATGTTTATCTACTTCATGCAGCGCAAGGGCTTTCTCGACAATAATACAGATTATCTCGCCGACCGGCTGGCGGCCTGCAAGGCGGAGTTGGGCAAGGACAAGTTCCATTCCTTCTACCGCACCTTCCTCCTGAGACTTTTCCATGACGGTCTCGGTGGCAAGGCCCGGTCCCAGGAACTCGACAGGTTGCTCGGCCGCATCCCCTATCTCAACGGAGGGTTGTTCGAGAAGCACGCCATCGAGGAGCGATGCCCCGACATCAAGATTCCAGACGAAGCCTTCAAGCGCATCTTCGACTATTTCGACCGGTATCAGTGGCATCTCGACGAGCGCCCGTTGCGCGACGACGACGAAATCAATCCAGACGTTCTCGGCTACATCTTCGAAAAATATATCAACCAGAAGCAAATGGGCGCCTACTATACGAAGGAAGACATCACCGAATACATTTCGAAGAACACAGTAATCCCCTTCTTGTTCGACGCCGCGAAATCCGAATGTAAAGTCGCCTTCGAGAACCCGGGCGGGCCGACCGTCTGGGATCACCTGCGCGACGATCCTGACCGCTATATTTATCCGGCGGTCAAGCACGGCTTGACTTGGGACGTGCACGCCAGCGCAGCTCTTGAAGAGCCGCACCCGCTTCCTCCGGAGATCGCTGCGGGGATCAAAGACGTTTCGGCGCGCACGCTCTGGAATCAGAGGGCATCGGCCGAATTCGCGCTGCCGACCGAAACTTGGCGGGAGGTTGTGGCGCGGCGCGCTCGCTACGGCGAAGTCCACGCGAAGCTCACAGCCGGCGAAATCGGCGAGATCAACGATCTCATCACGCTCAATCTCGACATATTGCAGTTTGCCCAAGATACGATCGTGCAAAGCGAAGGCTCGGAGCTGATTCGAGCATTCTGGAAAGCGATCACACGCGTCACGGTGCTTGACCCGACCTGCGGATCCGGAGCGTTCCTGTTCGCCGCGCTCAAAATTCTGGAGCCGCTCTACGAGACCTGCTTGTCGCGCATGGAGGTCTTTGTCCGGGACCACGAACGCGCCAGCGGCAGAGTCGAGGACCGCCCCAAGGGCTTCAGGGCCGAACTCGAAAAGATTGAGAAGCACCCCAACACCCGCTACTTCGTCCTCAAGAGCATCATCCTGAACAATCTATTCGGCGTTGATATCATGGAAGAAGCGGCTGAGATCTGTAAGCTTCGCCTGTTTCTGAAGCTCGCCGCCCAGGTCGATCCCGACCAGAAACACGAGAACCTCGGTATCGAGCCGCTTCCGGATATCGATTTCAACATACGCGCAGGTAACACGCTGGTCGGCTATGCGACGTATGCGGGAGCGGAAGCGCTCGCCGGTCAAGACATGCTTCGCAAGCTTGAATTCGAGAAGATCAAGGCTAAGGCAGGCGACTTGCAGCGGACGTTTGATCAGTTTCGCAAGCGCCAGATTGAGGGTGATGGATCGGTTCCACCCGACGACAAGGCGGAGGTTCGACAACGGCTCGGGGCACTTGAGGAGGCCCTCAACCGCTACCTCGCGGATGACTACGGCGTTAGCAGCGCGAAGATTCAGGACTATACGAATTGGCTCGATTCACATCAGCCGTTTCATTGGTTCGTCGAGTTTCCTCGGATCATGCAAAGCGGCGGCTTTGATGTCATCATCGGAAATCCGCCCTATGTAGAGTATGCGAAAGTAAAGGAGTATTACCGCGTAATTTGGGGGGAGACTCTTTCGACTAACAACCTCTTCGCATTTGTCTCCGAACGGTGTCGTCAGCTGATTAACAGCCGAGGGGCCATTGGTCTTATTCTACCAAATAGCAGCGTATCTGCTGAAAAAATGAAGCCATTGCAACGCATGTTTCGTCAGGAGTCAATCTGTTGGGTTAGTAATTTTGCGTGGCGTCCTTCAAAGCTCTTTGACGGGGCAAATATGTTGCTCGCCATCTGGCTTGTTCGCCCGCATATTAATGACGAATGTTTTTCGACGAAGTATCATCGATGGCTAGCTGATTATCGTGACTCGCTTTTCAGCACCTTGAGTTATATTGAAGCGACTTCTCTGGTCTCTGAATTTCGCATTCCAAAATTACCGGAAGCACGTGCCGTCGGCATCCTTGAAAAATGTGCGGAAAGAGCGGGCGGTGGAAACATCCTATATTCCGCGACCGGCGGGACACATTCCTTATATTACTTTCGCGCTGTCTTATATTGGTTCAAGGTACTGATCGACCCTCCAGTAATGGAGGAGGATGGCATACAGACACCGACTGGCGAGATGAAGGAACTTTCGTTTCCAAGTGAGATACAACGCGATGCGGCCTTGGCAGTTCTAGCCAGCAACCTGTTTTCTCTATATTATGTTATTTGGTCAAGTTGTCAGGTAGTAAACTCTCCTGACATGATGTTTCCAGCAGACATAACGCTTCTCACCAAAGAGCATGGCGAGAGGCTTTCGGAACTTGCACGACGTCTGATGGGAGACGTCGTGGGCCGAAGTAAAATCCAAACAAGAAATTACTCGTCCCGAGGCCGCAGTTTTGTCATGAGAAAGCAGTATTTCTACTTCAAGGAGTCGAAAAGCATTGTGGATGAAATCGATGCTGTGCTAGCGGATTATTATGGCTTTTCGTCGGACGAGCTAGATTTCATAAGGAATTATGATATTAAATATCGGATCGGCGACGCTGAAACCGACGAAGACGAATGAAGATCGCGGTGCTTGCTTGGGGCTCGCTGGTCTGGGATCGTCGCGAATTGGCGATAGCCGACAACTTCGGGCCAAGCGGCCCGTCTGTGCCTATTGAATTCTGCCGTGTGTCTGGAGATGGGCGTCTCACGCTGGTGATCGACGAAGCCTTTGGCGCGTCCGGCCCCACATATGTAGCCCAAAGCAGTTTCGACGATCTCAACGACGCGCTCGAGAACCCTTGGGTTCGCGAAGGCTCTTGTATAGAGTCCCGGCCCAAGGATGTGCGAACGCATGGGCGGGTAGGCTTCGCCCACGCGTCCACGGGTCAGCAAAGCGCCAAAGCCATGGAACGCCACCCGAAAGCTGTTATGGCCATCAGGGCCTGGGCGCAGGCAAACAGCTTTGATGCGGCAATATGGACAGCGCTCGCTACTAATTTCCATGAGCCCGACAAGGTAGCCGAGCCGTTTTCGGTAGAAACTGCGATCCGCTATCTCGAAGCGCTCGATGCGCCAAAATTTGATGCGGCCCTGAACTATATCCGGTGTGCGCCTCCGGAGGTCCAGACCCCTGTTCGAGCTGCGAACGGGCATTTGCCCTGCAAGCCACAATTCGAGCTGACGGCCGCGCACGGGCGCAAGCTGAGGCGAGGGATGCCGGATACTACATCGCCGGCGTCTACCGCGAGAAGGCATCCGGCGCTCGCGCCGACCGGCCGGAGCTGCTTCGTCTCATCGCGGATCTTCAGCCGGGGGAGGTTGTCGTTGCGGAGAAGATAGATCGCATCAGTCGGCTGCCTTTGCCTGAAGCTGCAAAGCTGATCGAAACAATTCGCAATAAGGGTGCTCGTCTTGCCGTACCTGGTGTGGTGGATCTTAGCGACATCGCGGCCAGCGCCGACGGCGTTGCCAAGATCGTGCTCGAGTGCATTCAGGAAATGTTGCTGAAGCTCGCCCTGCAAATGGCTCGAGACGACTTCGAGGATCGCCGCGAACGCCAGAGGCAAGGCATCGAATTGGCAAAGGCGGCCGGGAAATATGCCGGACACCAAGCTGACCTGGTGACACACGAACGCATTATTGTCTTCCGGTCTGGCGGCAACAGTATCAGCAGGACGGCGAAGCTGACCGGCTGCAGCGAAGCGCAGGTGAAGCGCGTCTGGGCTCGACATCAGAAGGAAATCTGGAATCAGGAAATGTTGTCGCAAAAGTTGAGTTCTGCGACTGTGCAAAAGTCAGTTGCAAAACCGTCGCTTTGATCGGGAGTTTTCGCGACAAGGCATTGCACAGGAAATTGCCTTGCACCCAGGAGGTTCCTGAGCGGGTCCTCTGGCCAACTGTTTCGCTGACGGCGCCGTCGACCGAGGTTGTGCGCTGCATCGGCAGGAACGTGGGCATTACCAATTTTCCGCGCGTTTCGTGGCCGAACATTAGAGACCTTATTTCCGCCCCTGTGAGCCGGTCCTTCGGATTCATGCCTGCCTTTGCCAATGCCGACAGCTCTGGCACACCTGCCTTGGTCAGCCCGGCCAAAAGGCGTTCGATATCGGCCGTATTCTTGAACACCATGTAATCCTGGGTCATCAACTGGCTCGGCTCCCATTCCATTCTCCGCGCAACAACCTTCCTAAGCGTTTCCAAAGCCGCCGCGGCCTGGTCTGTGCGCCCAAGATGCCCATAAGCCGAAATAAGGACCTGCAGGGCATAAAAATCGCCCGTGGATCGGCCGATATAAGGTCCATCTTCTCGATAGAGCGAACCGCGTCCTCAAACTTCTCCTGGCCGAACTCGGCCAGTCCGGCTTGGTAGCGCCTGGAGTCCATCCACGAGTTTGGGTCGACGCGCGCAGCCGCATCGAGATAGCTAAGCACTTCCTTCGGCCTGCCGTTGAAATTCAGAGCATTGGCCAGCGAGAGATAATTCCAAGTATCGCTGGGATCGAGCGCCACCGACTTCAGAAGAACGGTAACTGCGTCGTCCGAGTCGTGCTCGCGGACCATCAACTCGGCAACGAGCTGATAGTAGCCCGGCGAAGGATACCTAGCCGCCGCTTCCAGGGTTTCATAGATCTTGCCCTGGGCCACGTCGGTCGTAAGCCCCATTACTACGACCCGACCGACATCCGCGTCCCAATAGGCCCAGGCGAGCTGGGCGTACGCCGCGCCGAAATCGGTGTCGAGTTGCACCGCTTGCTGGAAATACTTCACAGCGTGCGCAAACTCCTCGGGCGTGTTGATACGGTTGTAGATGTCCATCCCCTTGAGATAGGCCTCATAGGCCTCGGGATTACTGGTGCCTCCCGCCCGGGCAGCCGGCGCGCCGCTCACCAGGCGGAGCTGGAGCGCACCCGCGATGCTGCTGACAACCCTGTCCTGCAGCGCGAATACGTCCGCCCACCGGCCGTCGAAACGCTCCGCCCAGAGATGTCTGGAAGTCCCGCCATCGATTAGCTGCGCATTGATGCGCATGTCGTCGCCGACGCGGCGAATCGAGCCTTTCAGCAGGTACCGGACGCCCAATGCCGCCGCTATCTCCTCCGGCTTCGGGTCCTTGTCCTTGTAAGCGGAGGCCGCGGTGGGGGAGAAGACGAAAAGACCCGGCACACGCGCCAGTGCGGTCGTCAGATCCTCAGTGAAGCCGTTGGCGAGATATTCTTGTTCCTTGTCGTCGCTGAGATTGTCGAAGAGCAGGACTACTAGCGAGGGCCGAGCGTCGGCTGCCTCGCTGACGGTCGGAACGGCAGGCTGTGCAGGCCTCTCCCATCGCTGCCACCATGCTGCTGCAAGGCCGAGAGCCAGGACGAGAATTCCCGCCGCGGCCGGAAAACGCGAGATCGCCAAGGCCCTTATTCCGAGCGTGATGATCCATGAGCTCGGATAGTTGTGCACGCTTCCGTTGGTGCAAATGACCGCCTTAGGCTCCATCCAGGCGTCCAACGCCCATGTCATTGACGGCCGGCAACGGATCGGCTCGCGACCTTCCCTGCGTGCAGCGCAACGTCAGGAGTTGGCGCGAGGCTGACCTCAAGGTGATGAGCTAGAGACCTAGCCCATGGATGTTCTCTAGTTGTGCTTCGAAAGTCGCATAATCGGCAGTGTGGAACTCAATCGTTAGGGCGGTGGCGCTCAGTCAGCGTTAGCACCTTTTAACTTGGACATCGCTGATACGCTTGATCAGCGATGTCCAACCCCTTCACCGACGTCGCTGGTTCGATGAACCCGACTCATCACGAGCGGCAATGTAGTCGTCATAGTGCTTGTTCGGTGGCAACATATACGTCGCGCGCCAAACAGGGTCGCTTGGGTACGGAATGAGGCGCGGACCAGACGCCTGCCATATCGTCTCGTCGGGCTGCGTCCGACACTGGCGCGCCCTCTTTAGACCTTGGACAGGTTTTGGCGATATCTATCGGAGAAAAGGAGCCGGAAGTAATGACCGAGATCTGGCACTCACTCCTCGCCAATCTTGCCCTCGTCTCCATCCTGGTCGTCGCCTGGGATCTTGTGGAGGACTTCACGGGGCGTCTCCGGCAGCGGGCACAGTCGCTGCTTCTCGGCGTCGTCATGTGCGTGGGCGCGATCATTTCCATGGCGACGGCTCTGTCCGTCTCCGGCTTCGTCGTCGATCTGCGCGCTGCTTTCGTCGGTGCCGCCGCGTTCTTCGGCGGGTGGCCGGCGATGTTGATCGCTACCGCCGGCTCGATCGCCTATCGGCTCTATCTCGGCGGGCAGGGTGCCAGCGTCGGAGTCGTGAGCATCCTGATCACCGCCGTCGCCGGTCTGGCATGGCACCACATCGTCGCGGCCCGGTCACGCACCATGTTCGATATACTCGGCCTCGGCGTGTCGGTCGCGCTTGCCGGGCTGATCACCCTTCTGATCATCCCCCGGCAAGTCTTCGCCGGCTTTGTGCAGCAGAGCACGTTCCCATCGCTGGTGTTCCGCTTCCTCAGCACCTTCATCATCGCCGTGCTGCTCGATCGCCAGCAGCGGCGGCGTGACCTCGCCATGTCCAACATGATCTATCGCGCCATGGTCCGCGAGCTGCCGGATAGCCTCAACGTGAAGGATGTCGACGGCCGCTTCATCGCCGCCAATCCCGCAACCGCCGAACTGGTGCGCGCCGCCTCGGTCGAGGACCTGATCGGCAAGACGGATTTCGATTTCTATCCCAAGGACGTGGCCGAGCGCTTCAGGCAGGATGAGACGGGCGCGCTGGAGGGCGGGCAGACATTGCGGATCGAACAACCCGCTCTCCTCCCGGACGGCAGGCAGGGCTGGCTCTATACGCTGAAAACGCCGTTCCGCGACGAGGTCGGCAAGATCGCCGGCGTCATCACCTACAACCGCGACATCACCGAGCAGAAGCGAAACGCCCAACTCAAGAATGACTTCATCTCGACGGTCAGCCATGAATTACGCACACCGCTGACCTCCATCCGCGGCTCGCTCGGCCTGATCGCGGCCGGCGTCGCGGGCGAACTGTCGCCCAAGGCCACCAATCTCGTCAACATCGCCCACAACAACAGCGAAAGGCTGGTTCTTCTCATCAACGACATCCTCGACATGGAGAAAATCGAATCTGGCGTGATCGCCTTCAAGATCAGGCAGGTGGCCGTCCGCCCGGTCCTGGAGCAGGCCATTGCCGCCAGTTCCAATTACATGGCCGAGAGCAGGATCCGCATCGTCCTGGTCGACGATGCCCCGCGCGCCGAGGCCAATATCGACCCGGACCGCCTGCACCAAGTGATGGCGAATCTGCTGTCGAATGCGATCAAGTTCTCCGATGCCGGCGGCACCGTGACGGTGAAGCTCCAGCGCCGCGACCGCGACATGCTGCGCATCTCTGTGATCGACCAGGGCGCCGGCATCCCGGACACGTTCCGCAGCCGCATATTCGGCAAGTTCGAGCAGGCCGACGGGTCCAGCACCCGGAAGAAGGGAGGCACGGGCCTGGGCTTGAGCATCGTCAAGACCATCGTGGAGAAGCTGGGCGGCGCCGTTTCATTCGAGACCGACGAAGGTAAGGGAACCTCGTTTCACATCGACCTTGCCGAAGCGCACAGGCAGGCCGAGAAGCCGGTCTTGGTCGAGCGCCGGGCGCGCAAGCGCGATGGCCGTCTGCGTGTCCTCATCTGCGAGGACGAGCCCGACGTCGCTGCGGTAATCGCGGCCCTTCTCGACGCGGAAGGCTTTTCCAGCGACGTCGCACCCGACATCGCCACCGCCAAGGTGCTTTTGCGGTCCCGCGATTACGTGGCGCTGACGCTCGACATCAAGCTGGCGGGCGAATCCGGCATCAAGCTCTTCCACGATATAAGAGCATCACGGGTGAATTCCGACATTTCGGTCATCGTCATCTCCGCCGTCGCCGACGAGGCCAAGCGGTCGCTCAACGGCAGCGCCGTCGGCATCGTCGACTGGCTGGAGAAGCCGGTGGATTCGAAACGGCTTCACGCCGCTCTCGCCAAGATCGTCGGCCGCAGGGTCGAGCCGAAGGCTCAGATTCTGCATGTCGAGGACGATGAGGGCGTGCTTGCCGTGATGTCGGCAGGGCTGGGTCCGGGCGTCTCGATCGCCTCGGCGAAAACGCTGCAGGACGCCCGGCGGGCGGTCGCGAAGCGTCGCTTTGACCTGGTCATCCTGGACATAGCGCTTCCCGACGGATCGGGTCTGGACCTGCTCGCCGATCTGCCGCTGGAGACCCGGGTCATCGTGTTCTCGGCGGCGGAACTGGACCAGAAACTCGGCGACCGGGTGCAGGCGATCATGACCAAGACCAAGGCCTCCGAAATCGACGTCGCGAAGCTGGTCAGAAGCATGCTGATCGCTTCTCGCGACGGCAGCGCGCCAACCCCTGCCAAGGAGCGACGATGATGCCGGCACGGATACTCTATGTGGATGACGAGGATGATATCCGCGAAATCGCCCAGATATCGCTTGAGCTCGATCCGGAATTCGAGGTGCGGTCCTGCTCCTCCGGGGTTGCGGCGCTGACCGATGCCGTCGATTGGCAGCCCGACCTCATCCTACTCGATGTGATGATGCCGGACATGGACGGACCGGAAACGCTGACGCGCCTGGCCGATTCGCCGCTGACGGCATCGATACCCGTGGCGTTCATCACGGCGCGCACGCAAACGCATCAGATCGAGCGCTATCTCGCCATGGGAGCGGTCGGGGTCATCGCCAAACCCTTCGATCCGCTGGCGCTTGCAGGCGAAGTAAGGAAGCTGCTCCCGCGGCGCGATGGCCCCGCCTAGGCGCGCCAGGGCAAGGCGACGGCAAGAAGCCTGTCGGCAAGTGCCGTTTGCCGTTTACGGCTCCTATACCATGGGCCGATATTCATCTAGTGATTGTATCGAAATGCAACCGTCGCGAATCAGCTTTATCTATGATCGCGCGGCGTTGGCGGGCGCGGGAAAAGCCGCGCGGAATTTCCCGCATGGACCGCGTTGGCGGATGTCGGTTCATGGGTTGATCACTCCGGGGGGCGACGGAACCGGAGCAGGACTGGTGGATAGAACGAAGGCAAGAGTTCTGATCTGCGATGATGATCCCTTGTTGCTCGAGCTGATAGAATTCAGGCTGAGGGCGAAGGGATACGAGGTCATCAAGGCCGTGGACGGGGCCGAAGCGCTGGCGAAAGCGGAGCAGGACCGCCCCGACATCATTGTGCTCGACGCGATGATGCCGAAGGCCGACGGCATTGAGGTGCTGGCCCGCATCAAGGGCGACCCGGCTTTGTCCGAGACCCTGGTGGTCATGCTGACCGCCCGCAAAGCCGAGAAGGACATCGTTTCGGCCCTTGAAAAGGGAGCCGACGACTATCTGGTGAAGCCATTCATCCCCGAGGAGCTTCTGGCGCGGCTGGCGCGCCTGCTTGCGCGCAGAAGCGGGAAGCCCTGATGCGGCGCGGCCGGCGCGCTGCCCTTGCCGCATGCCTGATCCTGGCGATCGCCGCGCCTCAGGTCGCGGCGCTGGCGCAGACGGGGGATGAGCTCTACGCGTCCGGCGTCAAGGCCAGGCAAGCGCAGCATTTCGGCGAGGCGGCGGATCTTTTCCGGCGCGCGCTGGCGCTCAAGCCCGACAATGCCGACGCCCTGGTTCAGCTCGGTTTCGCCGAGCTCGGCCGCGACAATCTGCCGGCGGCGCGGGACGCCTTTTCCAGGGCGCTCTCGCTCGCCCCGACCTATCGGGACGCCAGCTTCGGCATAGCCGAGGTCGAGTTCCGCTCGGGCAATCCGGATGCCGCGCTGCCGCTCGCCGAGAAGGTTGCGCAGGCTGATCCAGGCAATGCCGACGCCGCAGCGCTTGTCGAGAACATCCGCAAGGCGAAGCAGGCCGCCGCCAGCGATGCGAAACGGGCTCCCGCGACTCCGGCGCGGGCAAACAAACCGGCCAGCCGGCGGCCCGATCCCGTCGCCGGCCTGATAGAGCAGGGCAGGCGCCTGCGGGCGGCGGGAAAGCTGCCCGAGGCGGAGAAGGTCTATCGCCAGGCGCTGAGGCTGGCGCCGAAGAACACCGACATCCTGGTCGCCCTTGGCCTTGTCGTCGGCTCCAGCCAGCGCTTCGACGAAGCCGGGCAGTTCTTCGACCGCGCGCTTGCAATCAAGCCCGGCCTTCTCGACGCGCGGCTGGGCAAGGTGCGCCTGGCGATCTGGCAGGGCGACGCGCCGCGCGCCCGCGCCCTGGTCGACGGCGTGCTGGCCTCGGCGCCAGAGAATGTCGAGGCGCTCGATCTGGATGCGAGAATTGCTCTGCTCGATGCGGACTACAAGCGGGCCGGGCAGTCGTTCCGGCGCGTGCTTGCGGCCGATCCGCGCAACGCCGAAGCGCTGGTCGGGATGGGCGATGTGCGCCGCGCCGAGGGTGACGACGACGCCGCGCGGCAGGCCTACAGGGAAGCGCTCGCCATCGAGCCGGGCTCTCCCGATATCGAGCAAAGGCTGGCCGTGCCGCCGCCGCGCAAATGGCGGCTCGACCTCGGCAGCGAGGTGAGCGATCTCACCAATGGGCTCGGCGACTGGACCGACAATTCGGCCGGCCTTGCCTATCGGCTGTCGCCGCGCACGACGATTTCCGGCCGCGCCCGGCTGGCCACCCGCTTTGGCCATACCGACGTCCAGGTCGAGGGCCGCATCGACCAGGCCTTCTCGCCAGCGTTCTCCGGCTATGCGCTGGCGGCGACGACGCCGGACGCCGATTTCCTGGCGCGCTATTCGATCGGCGCCGGCGCTTCGTGGCAGATCGTGGCGCCGGCAAAGGCGTTCGGCCCGCTTTTGCTCAACATCGACGCCCGCTACGACAATTTCGCCAACACAAATGTCACCAGCATCTCGCCCTGGGTGCAGACCTATATCCTTGATGGCCGCCTGGGGCTTTCCGCCCGCTGGGTGCATGCGCAGGACGATATCGGCACGCGCGCGGACGGCTATGTGCTTCGCGCCGACCTTGTGGTGACACCGCACTTCAACGTTTTCGGCGGCTGTGCCGATGCCCCCGAAATCTCCAACGGCACGCTGGTGCCGACGCGCACCGTCTTCGGCGGTATTTCCTGGGACGTCAGCGACCCGCTGACGCTGCGCGCCAGCATCGCGCATGAGCAACGCCCGACATTCGACCGAAGCATATTCGGGCTCGGACTGACCGCGCGATTCTGACCATGTGGTACATCTGGGACCTGTCCATATTGCTCACCGCTCTTTCCCTGGTAATCATGCTGTTCCTGATCGCGCGCCGCGTGCTGCAGGAGCGCTGGGGCAGGGCTGGGGCCGACCAGCGGCGCCAGCTTTTGACGGCGCTGATCGCCTTCACCGAAAACCGCCACCGCGAGGCCCTGAAGGCAGCGGTGCTCGTGGTGCCGGCGGGCGTGGCGATCAATGCCGGGTTCGAGTTCATTTCGCTGCTGCGCGGCGGGGAGCATGACGACGTCCTTGCCGCCTTCAACGAATGCGGCCTGCCGGCCCTTGTCGGCAGGCAGCTGGAAAAAGGCAACGTGGCCGATCGCATACACGCGGCCGAGATGCTGGCAGCGCTGCGTTCGGAAGGTGCGGTGGCAAGCCTGCTTTCGGCGCTCGACCACGACCGTTCGCGCGAGGTCAGGATCGCCGTCGCCATCGCGCTCTGCGATCTCGGCAGCCTGCCGCCGCTCGGCATTGCGCTGCGCAAGATCGGCGTGGCGGGGCAGCGCTCGCGGCGCCTGATCGAGCTTTTCAGGCGCTTTCCGCCGGCGCGCCTCGACCAGCTCGCGGACCATGCCGCGCGTGTTGACGCCGTGCCCTTCATTCGGGCGGCCGCGATCGACGCGCTTGCCCGCGCCGGCGGCTTTCGCTTCGCCGATTTCTTCGCCCGCTTGGCCGGCGACGCATCGCCCGAGGTTGCCGCGGCGGCGCTGCGCGCGCTCGGCCTCACAGGACACGCCGACGCGCCGGCGATCCTGGCGACCGCGATGGCAAACGGCGACTGGGACGTGCGCAGCGCCGCCGCCGATGCCGCCGGCCGGCTCGGCCTGTCTGGACTCGCCTCGCCACTGGCCAGACTGATGGACGATGAGGCGTGGAACGTGCGCTATGCCGCCGCCAATGCGCTGCGCTCCTTCGGCCAGCCGGGAGAGCGGCGGCTGCGCGAGATTGCCGACAGCGAGGTCTCGCGCAGCCAGCGCACCGCCTCGCTCGTTCTTGCCGAGGGGCCGGCCTTATGATCGCCGACTGGAGCAACCAGATCGTTCTTGCCGCCACCATCGTGTCTTGGTTCATCATCGGAGCGGGGCTGGCGCAGACGACGATCTATCTCCTGCAGCTCGTCGTCGCAGGCTATGCGCTTTCCAAGCGCCCACCGGTAGCGCGCTCGGCGCTGCTCTGGCACCGTTATGGCGACGTCGCGCCGCCGATCGCGCTGCTGGTGCCCGCCTATAACGAGGCGTTGAACGTGGTAGAGAGCGTCCATTCCATGCTCGCGCTCCAATACCCTAGTTTCGAGGTGATCGTCATCAATGACGGCTCGAAGGACCAGACGCTGCAGCGCCTGATCGAGGCGTTCAGGCTGGTGAAGTTCCATCGGCCCTATGAGGAGGCGCTCGCGCACAAGCCGATCCGCGCCCTCTATTCCTCGCCGATGACCGAGCGGCTGTTCGTAGTCGACAAGGAGAATGGCGGCAAGGCCGACGCCCAGAACGCCGGCATCAATGTCTGCCGCGCGCCGCTCTTCTGCGCGATCGACGGCGACTCCATCCTCGAGCCCGATGCGCTGATGCGCGCCGCCCAGCCTTTCATCGACGACCCCGAGCGCACCATCGCCGTCGGCGGCACGATCCGAATCGCCAACGGCTCGAAAATCGAAGCGGGCAGGGTGCGCGAGGTCCATCTGCCGCGCCGCCTGCTGCCGCTGCTCCAGGTGGTCGAATATCTGCGCGCCTTCCTCATGGCGCGGCTTGCCTGGAGCCGCATCAACACGCTGATGCTGGTCTCCGGCGCCTTTGGCGTATTCCGCCGCGCAGAAGTGGTGGCGGTGGGCGGCTTCACCACAGGTTCGATGGGCGAGGACCTGGACCTCGTCATCAAGCTGCACCGCCATATGCGGAACGCCCGGCGCAAATACCGCATCCAGTTCATTCCCGAACCGGTGTGCTGGACGGAAGCGCCGGAAACGCTGAGCGTTCTAGCAAGGCAGCGCACGCGCTGGCAGCGCGGCGCGCTCGAATGCTTCTTCCGCCACCGCGCCATGCTCTTCAATCCGCGCTATGGCCGCGTCGGCTTCCTCGGCTTCGGCCACATCTTGATTGCCGACGTGCTGGGGCCCGTGGCGGAGGTGCTGGGCTACATCCTGATCCCGGCCTTCTGGCTGCTCGGCATCCTGTCGGCCGAATATCTTTTGGCCTTCACCTCGCTCATCTTCACCTATGGCGTTTGCGTCAGCGTATGCTCCCTCATCCTCGAAGAGGCCGAGCTCCAGCGCTTCCCGCGCGCCCGGGACCTGGCCGTGCTGACGGCGGTCGCCGTGATCGAGAATTTTGGCTATCGCCAGCTCAACAATTTCTGGCGCGTGAGGGGCTGGTGGCAATTCTTGCGGGCAGACCAGAACTGGGGCGAGATGACCAGGACCGGCCTTTCCGGCGCCAAGAAATAGGCATGGCCGGACGCATCATTGCAGCGTCCGCTCGATCTCCGCAACTAGCGCATCGAGCGCGGCTTCGGCCGCCGCTTCATTCCCCTTCTCGATCAGCAGCGTCTCCAGCGCGGACGCCCGCGCGCTGATCTCCGCAAAGCCGAACGTCCCCGCCGCCCCTGCCAGCGAGTGGGCGATCCTGACCAGTGAATCGGCGGGCCCCCCGGGCAGGGGGCCGCCCTCACGCGCGATGGTCTTCAGCTCCGCGAGTTGATCGTCGCAACGGGCAAGGAAGCGTTGCCGCCAAGGCGCGAAAGGGTCGTTTGAGATGAGGCTGTGCTCCATTCCGGGATATCGAGGGTATTCAAGCAGAAAGTGGCTTGGGTTGAAACGGACTGCTTGTCGCGCATGACCTCCTCGAGAGGACGATCACGGTAGGCGCTGTTGATGCAAATGCGACTCCGCCAGCCGACAATGGCCGGCCGCTTTGCGCCGATTGCACGAACATGAAGTAATCGCGGAAGCGGTGGCCACCTGAGATGTGGCGGCGATGTTCGAACATCTGGCCGGCTGGCTGTCCTCCGATAGGATGAAGAACGGGCTCTCGATTCGACACCGGGCCCAGCCACCGAACGGAGGACAGCCATGGAACACTATATCGGTCTCGACGTATCCATGAAAGAGACGGCAATATCGATCCGGCAGAACGGTAAGAGGATTTGGCGGGGCAAGTGCGCATCCGATCCGCAACTGCTTGCGGCGGTGATCCGCAAGCGCGCACCCCATGTCCGGCGGGTTGTGTTCGAAACGGGGCCGCTGTCGGTGTGGTTCTACCATGTGTTGACGGCAGAGGGCCTGCCGGTGATCTGCATCGACGCGCGGCATGCCAAAGCCGCGCTCGACATGGCCGCGAACAAGACCGATGCGAACGATGCCGATGGCCTGGCACATCTGGCCGAGGTCGGCTTCTACCGAGAGGTCCGCGTCAAAGGTTTCGACAGCATGCTGATCCGCACGCTGATCACCGCACGGCGCCAACTTCTTAAGATGCGTTTGCAGATATCCAATCAAATCCGTGGGTTGATGAAGACGTTCGGCCTTGTCGTGCCCAAGGGCGCCGGAAGCGTGTTCGAACGCAACGTTCGCGACCTTCTGCGGGGTGAAGAAAAGCTGGCGCGCATTGTTGTGCCAATGCTGCAGGCATGGAGTGGTATCCGATACCAAATCGCAGAGCTGAGCAAGCAGCTGGCAGCGATGGCGCGTAACGACCAGCACTGCCGTCTGCTCATGTCAGTGCCCGGTGTAGGCACCGTCACAGCCACCGCCTTTGCCGCAGCGGTGGAGGATCCGGCCAACTTCAGGAACTCGCGCGCCGTGGGCGCATGGGTGGGCCTGACCCCGAGGCGCTACCAGTCCGGCGAGGTCGATAATGATGGTCATATCTCGCGCCGTGGCGACAATCAGTTGCGCGGACTGCTATATGAGGCGGCCGCGGTTATCCTGAACCGGTCGACGGATACCAGCAGCCTGCGAACCTGGGCGTTGGAGCTGAAAGATCGGCTCGGCTTCAAGCGAGCGGCCGTAGCGTTGGCGCGCAAGCTGGCGGCTGGCGGTGATCATGCATGCGATGCTTCGGACGGGCGAGCTGTTTGATCCGCACGGAGGAACGCAAGCCGCGGCCTGATACTTCAGTCGCTCGCCTGCGACGTTTCCGCCATACCATTCCACCATCAGCGTTCTTACAGACGCATCAAGCTGTCCCTGCCGGGACGTGGCTGAGATCATTCCGCGAAGCGGGAAGCAACTGCCTCGGTAAGCAGATTGCGCAACGAACATAGGAAGATCTCACCTGCGAAACTCATCCTGCGGCGATCATCGCGTCGACCGCGTAGACGACCCTGTACCCGGCATGCGGACGAACGAGAATCGACAGAAAGGACGACAGCCTTGCACTCACCCCCTTGACGCTCGAGCGATTAGACGACCCGCTTCGCGGGAGGGTCGCCTAACTAGCGTTCCTGGCGCCGCTGCGCAAGAAGAACTGGTTCGTCTATGCCAAGCCGCCCTTCGCCGGGCCCGAGGCCGTGCTGGCCTGTCTGTCGCGCTACACCCATCGCGTCGCAATCTCCAACAGCCGGCTGATCGCGCTCGATGAGGCCGGCGTGACCTTCCGCTACAAGGACTACCGCCGCAACGGGCACGAACGGGACCGGACCATGACGCTCGATCCCGGCGAGTTCATCCGCCGCTTCCTGCTCCCTGTGCTGCCCAGAGGCTTCCACCGCTTCGCCATTATGGGCTGCTTGCCAGCGCCGCCCGCGCGGCAAACATTGCGCGCGCTCGCGAACTACTCGCAGCGCCCCCGCCCAAGGTCGAACGCGGCAGCTCCGACAATGCCGACGCTGCTCCGACCGATTGGCGGCCGCCATGTCCGTGCTGCGGTGGTCGCACGATCATCATCGAGGCCTTCGAGCGGGGCAAAGCCGCCCGCGCGCCGCCATAGGACGTCATGACTGCGAACGGCCCGTCAACATATCGCAAACCTGCCGAAGCTCGCTGTCGGTGGCTGGGCGACGACGTGCGTCTGACCCGCACGGCGCCAACCACAGCGCCGACAACGCTCAATTGCTCCGCTCGTCAATGGCCACGCCGCAACAGCCCCGGCCTTGGCAAGCTCCAACCGCCCGTCCACCCCGTTGCTCTCACGCGCCACGCCCATCAGCACTGCCCAGCTGCGCAATGCGAAGTCGTCAAATCCCCATAGGCCAGAAACCGCGTTCCTGATCCCGCGGATTCTTTCCCTGGAGGCTTCCCCGGACGCCGGCCCCGGCGCGCGGCACCGCCCACGGAAAGGCCGGCATCCGAGACCTTCACAGAAGCTGTCCTCGATGCTCAGAATCGGCTTCCTCGAAATATTTCGCCTTTCAGCCATGTTTCCGATTGTCCGCTCCTGTAGCGGCTATCGGCGCGCTTCGAGATGATGCCCTCCAGCCCTATCTTCTCGATGGCGCGGAAGATCGCTAGCGCATCGCCCTCGAAATGCTCGCTGTACTGGATCTTGCCGACGCCAGGCTCAACCAGTTGCCACAGCACCTGTTTGCGCTGCAGCAGGGGCAAGGGGGCAAGATTGCGACCGTCGAGATGGAGGATGTCGAACGCGACGAATACCAGCCGGCTCGGCTCGTTCCAGATCGCGGCTTCCAGCGCAGAGAAATCGGGAGCGCCCCGCTCGTCGGTTACAATGACTTCGCCGTCGAGAATGGCAGCCCGGCATGGCAGCTCGACAGCCAGCGCGATGGGCCAGTATTTCGTGGTCCAGTCACGGCCGTTCTTGCTGTACAGACGCACGCCGCCTTTATCGATGATGATCTGCGTTCGGTAGCCGTCAAGGTTGACCTCGTGAACCCATCCCTCATCTTCGGGCGGCTCCGTGACCCGAGTCGGGATCTGCGGCGGAATGAACTCCGGCTGACCGCCGTTCACCTTGGCACGCTTACTCAAGACGCCACCTTTGATCGCGTGGCGGCTGCTCGGCACAGGTAGCCCGACATCCCCCCAACTTGGACGCCTGCCGCCTGTGCCGAGCCCCCGCCGAGCCATTGCGAGCATCTGCGCACCAGGCCGGATTGTCGTTAGCTTCGCATCCACATACTTGTCCTGGCGTACATATCTCGCTCGTTGCGGCGGTCTTGCACCACGCAGTCCTTTGGCAAATTTCGGGACCTGGTCAGTCCATCAAAAGCACCACAGCGGGATGCAGCTTCTTCAGATTCGGCAATGATTTCGATTGCCAGGGTATGTCTGGCGTTCCACGCACGACGAGTCGAACATCGGGATGCTTGCGCACCTCGATGGTAAATTTCGCGAGCAGGTTGATGCCGGAAGAGTTTAGAAAGTGAAGATCCTTAAGATTGAGCGTAATGGAAGCCGGATTACAGGCAAGAACACTGGTCGCCAACGCCGAGATAGGCGCACCGGCCTCGGAACTGGCAAGCCGCATCGCACCGTCGAAGAAAATTTCGCTTCCTTCAGTCCACACACGGTAGTCGTCTGTCTTGATTTCCATGGTCTTGCTTCGTTTCATTTAGTTGTGAATTTGCGAGATCGGAATGGACGCATATGTCTCCAGGCAAATCCGATCGCTTTCATCGGCGGCGCTGAATATCCAAGCCAGGCGTGCGCCGTAGTCGCTCATCAACGTCAGCAATCCAAGTCCGGAGCCTGCCATGTCGGGGTTCGCGGCATTCTCTTCAATTCGCTGTATCAGCAGGTCCACGGGGTCGCCAACCGTGATGTCCGCCAGGAGACTTTGGAACTCAGACGCATCTTCACCATCGACGTCATTCGACACCTTGAGCTTGAAGCACTCCGAATCCATCGACGCCTCGATCACGATCTCACCCGGTGCGCGAAACTTGACGGCATTTTCGATGAGTTCGTTGACCAGATATCCAATGCTGTGCCGCACTTCCAAGTAGTCATTGCGGGACGACCGGAAGCGCAACGCGAAAAGATCGGCGATGAAGTCCGAGGTCGTGGCACAATGACGCCAACTCAAGTCGAGAGGTCCGTCGAACAGCCGCACGCGACTGACGCTCTCTTTCATCCCGATTGCAATGTCAGGGGTACCGAACAGCGTTGTCATTGCTATTTGTGCCTTATGATCACGAGGGTGATGTCGTCGTGGATCTTCTGGATCCCGATATGAGCCATCAGATCGTCGATGATGCCGGTCTTGATGTCCTCGGCGCTACTGCCGTGACGTTTTTGCGCGCTCTGGCAGAGGCGCTCGAACCCGAACAGAGTTTTGTCTTGATCCTCGGCCTCGGTCACACCGTCGGTGTGCAGCACGATCACGTCCCCGCTTCCGAACAGGATGTCACGCGTGGCAATGAACTTCGAGATATCATTCTCGAGGCCGACCGGCAGACCCAGATCCATCGTATCGATACGTTCGACGTCTCCGTCCGCACGCACGACGAGAACGTCCTCATGCTGGCCGGATAGCGTTACCCGCTCATCTTCGAAGTCAAGAAAGGCCAGCGAGAGATGCTTGCCGGTGTTCGTCCGCTCGATGTTCTTGTAGATCGCTCTGTTCAGCCGATCCAGAAATTGGTGCGGATCCTCCTCGTTGGTCTCCTGCAGCGCCCGTGCAACGGATTGGACCATCAGCATCAGCACGCCGCTCTCCAGACCATGGCCGGTCACGTCGCCGATGCCGATCTTGACCCGCGACCCGTTCTGCAGGACATCATAATAGTCACCGCCGACCTCGTCGGCCGGCCGCATGTAGGCCGCTATCTCCAGCCCCGGAATAGCTTCGAGTTCGAATTGTTTCGGCAGGACCATCATCTGGATCTGCCTGGCGACCGCGAGTTCGGCGCCAAGTCGGACGTTCTCGTCCTGCAGCTTTTCGTTGAGTGCGGAAATCTCCTGATTTGCGTCCCCAAGTTCCCTGGTTCGTTCGTCGACGAGTTGCTCGAGGTTTTCCGTGTGAAAGCTGATCTGCTCGGCCATCCGGTTGAAAGCGATTCCTGCCGCTCCAACCTCGTCGCGCGTCGGAATGCTCACGCGGACTGAATAATCTTTGGACTGGAGCCGCTGGGCGGCGCTGGCAAGCGCCCTGAGGCCCGCGGTGATCCGCTTCGAAATTCCGAGCACGGCGGCAAAAACTATCAGAAGCGAAACGACGATCGCGGCGATCTGAAAGAGCAGGATACGATTGGTTGCGCGGGAAATACTCCTCTGCGCGGCGAACAGGGATGCATAGATCTCTCGTTCGGGAACGACGATCCCGACCGACATCATTTCGGACTTGATCGGTCCCGAACTCCACAGATTGGTCGGCTTTAATCTTTTGAGGACAACAATGTAGGGTACGCGTTCGCCCTTGTCGGCGAGCATGACATGCTGAATGACACCGTCATTGTTCTGGTCGAGAGGCAGCAACGCGATAGCCGGCTGCGTACTTCCCCGCAGGGACCTCTCCAGGCCGGTGACGCCCTGGGTGCCCGCATCGCTCGATGAAGTCAGGCCGATGATTGCCTGGCCTGACGGATTGATCGCCACGACGTTGCCAGTCGACATTGTGAGAAAGCCGAACCCGGTCTCAGCGATCTTCACACGTTCGACGACTTCCGCGAGTTGATCGAGAGTGATGTCTGCTCCCGCCGTACCAGCGATACCGGTGCGATCGCGCGTCCACAGCGGGTGGAAAAAGCTGACGATTAGCTTTCCCGTGATCGCATCGGTGTAAGGCGCTGTCTGGGTGATATCGTCAGAGACCGGACGTGAGGCTGGATCCCTGGCCCATTGCTGCCATGACCCATAGATTCCCGGAAAGAAGAACTCCCAGAACTCTGCCTTGTTGTGGCCTGGGTAGAGCCGGTCGAAGGTCTGTGCCTGGTCCGTATACGGTACCGTCCTGAAAATCGGCCGTTCCTTTGGACCAATATAATACATTTGCAGCTTGGATGACCCGCTGGCCATGAGCGTCGGCGCAACGAGGTCCAGCACGGTGCTGTCTTCTATTTCCTGCTGAACGCTTGGCAGCGGACTGTGGTCGGCGCCCAGCAGGTAGCCCCAGACGCTGACCACGGAAGGCGCTCCCGGCAGGTTCTGCGCCCAATCGCCCCGCGAGTCGTAGACGACCTTCACGGAGCCCGGCGCCTCCTGCGAAAGCGTGGCTCCGACCTGTTGTTGCCTGCTTGGATCGTCGATCTGGGCCTGCAGCACGCCGGCCAACGCCTTGACGTCCCCATGGACTCGATCGAGCAGCAGGTCGACGCTTAACGCTGTCGATTCGGCATAGGAACGAATGTATTCCTGGTTTGCGATCGTCAGGCCCTCACCGACTTCGGAGGTTGCGTCGCGCGACAGCTTTTGAACATTCCAAAGCGCCAGGCCACCGCTCAGCAGGAGGTCGAACAGTACGGCGCCGCCAACGACCAATACGAATTTCGCTCGAAAGGAGCGCAGGCCGAAGCGCGGTGTAGGCTCGTTATCGGCTTTCATTGTGGCCGTCGCCCCGATGCGACCCAGATCGGCCAACCCGCATAACCCTTGGGGTGTAGTGCAGCGAAAATGTGATCCTGGAAGCCCTGCCGGAACCGTGCGACGAACTCCGGTCCGTCACCGCGTCTGGTCGCCATCTCCCCGGCATAGACATCCGCCCAGGCCGCAATGACGTCGGCGAAGTCCTGCGGATCGCCGTCCAGGTTAGTGACCATGAAGGTCTCCACACGGATGTCTTCGAATCCGGCTTCCACCAGGTATCGCCGACTCTTGGGCCCAAGCTCGACGTCCATCTCGAAATGCCCGAACAGCTTCGCCACCTCGTCGTAGGTCCAACGAATGCTTTCGGCGCGCGGCTCGCCGAGGCAATGCGAATTCTTTTCGTTGGTGATATAGACCCGACCGCCTGGCTTGCATATGCGGTAGAGCTCCTTGAGGATGAGTTCAGGTCGATTGAAGATTTGCAGGGAATGTCGGCAGGTGACCAAGTCGAATTGCGCTTCGTCGAGCAGCATCTCCGACGCATCGCCATACGTATATTCGATGCCCCGGATGTCGAACTCCCGCATCACTCGTCGAGCATAGTTCAGGCTTGATCTGGAGTGGTCGAGGGCGACGATCCGCGATGGCTGGAACTCCTTCTGCGCGAGCACAGCGAAATCGCCGATCCCGCAACAGATGTCGGCCATGACGATCCCGGGCCTCATCCCGTGTCGCGGCAAGATTGCGCGCTCGTGGCGCCATGTCATCTTTGTCTGAGTACGCAGGATCGGTACGAACCCGCCTTCCTCAAGGAAGCCCTGCCCCGGATAGAATTCAGTGTCATACTCCTCGACCGTGATGTTCGGTTCAATTCCGCTCAGGCGACCGAATTTTCGCGAGGTCCATCCGACGACGCTTGACGTGATGACGACGAATTTGAGATCGGGTCGAGCGCGACAAGCGTCGATGATGATCCTCGAAAAGGTGTGAAACGCAGCGTTGTTCATCTGCGTCAGGCGCCTGACATTGACGTAGAGAACGCCGCGCACACGGCCGATCGCATCGCGAAGTAATGCCATGCTAGGCCCAAGCTCATCGATTGCCTGAGGCCGGACCACTCCCGATATGGAGAACTCCTGGTTGTTCGCGTCGTATTGCGCCTTGAAGCGCGGGAGAAGGCCGTAAGGGCTCAATTTTGCAAGCCCTCGAGCGGAAGATCCACGACAAGCTTGATTGCATCGCCGTCGGCTTCCTCGATCCAGAGTGTCGCGTTGTAGTCGACAGCCAGTTCCAGGAGTATGACCTCGCGGCTCGGCGCGAGATCCCCAGACACCGAATTGAGGTATCGCTCTCTGGCCTCTATTCCTGCAAGTTGCGACACGGCTTCTTCGTAGAATTGGCGCTCCTCCGGCACGCAAGGAAATGTCAACTCGATCCTATCCGTCGCGCCATGGCGAGACACCCTGCATGCCAGTTCGCCGTCGGCATGGCGCGTGCGAAAGGCGACTTCCAGCAATTCGTTGAAGGCGGAGGAAAAGAGATTTGAATGCCGGACCGAGTCAGACCTGTTCTGACTGATCATCCGGGCCATGTATGTCGAGACATAATCGCAGTGTCTCCAAGCGGAGACAAAAGCTTTGATTTCCATGTCGATCTGGATCATGGGTTCAAAGGTCGGTCCGCCGCCAGCCAGGTCATGATGAACAGGTCCCATCGGCATCCTCACTTGTTCCATCAGTATTGAACCCCCGCGGGGTGATGGCCTCCGCGACGAAAAATTTCACCGCCCGTGGTCAGTCAGTCTGGCACTGACTAGAAGAATTGCGCGATATCTGCCTCGATCGTTCTAGAAATCTCCGCCTCACCGTTAACGAAGGGCGCAAGGCGCTAGAGCGCTTGTTTTGATTCCTCCATCGCGCGTACCACCCTCAGCGGGGACCGCCTGATGAAACCGCTGATCGCCTCGGCTCCAAGCGGCTTACCCAGGAAGTTGCCTTGCAGGCAATCGCAATTCTCCTTGATCAGCCACCGTGCCTGTGCCGGGGTCTCGACCCCCTCGGCAGTGACATTTATCCCGAGGCCGTGCGCCAGATTCATGATCGATCGCACGATCGTTTGGCTTTTGAGATCGGTCTCCAAGTCCGCAATAAAGTACTGATCGATCTTCAAAGTATCGAAGGGAAAATTTTTAAGGTAGCTCAACGATGAATAGTATGTTCCAAAATCGTCTAGCGATATTCGTATTCCCAGGACATTCAGCGTATTCAATGTGTCTATATTGTCGATCGTCTTCTCAAGTAGAACCCTCTCGGTTATCTCAAGTTCAAGTCTGTCGGCTTCAATCCCAACTGCGTCGATGACCTGAGCGACGGTGTCCGTCAGCGAACCGCTAAGGAACTGAGCCGGCGACAGGTTCACTGCGACTGTCAGCGAGGAAGGCCACGTCAACGCCTGGCGACAGGCTTCCTCGAGCACCCATCGTCCAATCTCGTCCATCAGACCGTCGGCTTCGGCGATCGGTATGAACACGTTGGGTGGAATGATTCCGACCTCAGGGTGCCGCCACCGCAGCAGCGCTTCGAAACCGGTCACTGACGAGGGAGGCCGAATGAGCGGCTGATACTCCAAATAAAGCTCGCCGCGCTCCAGCGCGGTTCGAAGGCTGCGCCTGAGATTCTCGCGTTGCTCGAGCAAGAGCAGCATCG
This sequence comes from Mesorhizobium sp. M0633, assembly GCF_040320645.1. Classification (NCBI taxonomy): domain Bacteria; kingdom Pseudomonadati; phylum Pseudomonadota; class Alphaproteobacteria; order Hyphomicrobiales; family Phyllobacteriaceae; genus Mesorhizobium; species Mesorhizobium sp. M0633. The sequence goes on along the minus strand of NZ_JAMYQC010000016.1, from coordinate 7,016 downwards.
AACGGTTGAATGTTCGAGCGCAGCCGCGTCCATCTGTCTTGGCCGCGTAAAGAGCAATGTCAGCGGCTTTCATCAACTGTTCGCCATCGGTCCCGTGCTCCGGCCCGAAAGCAATTCCGATACTCGAGCCGACGAACACGGGAATGCCGTTGATGACGAACGGGTCCTTGAACGCGTCGACTAGAGATCCGGCGAGGCGTTCAGCCTCTGCTGGCTGCTCCTTTCCCAATTGGATGACAGCGAACTCATCGCCCGCATACCGATACGCGGATTCGCCGTCCTGCAGCGCGTCGCGGATTCGACCTGCCGCGAGTTGAAGAAGCGTATCGCCTGCTCCATGACCGAGCGTGTCGTTGACCGCTTTAAAATCGTCGAGGTCGATTTGCAGCAGGGCGGCTTTCCGCTTTGGTCCGCCGATGGCCGCCAGTGCTTGCTGCAGCCGTTCACCGAATCGCCGCCGATTCTGCAGTCCGGTCAGCACGTCGTGCGTCGCCTGATGGAGCAGAACTACATGCTCCTGCTCTTCCGCCGCGCTCCGCCCGCCGCGTTCCCTTGATTCGATGATTCCCACACCATTTGCAGTGCCGAAGACGAAAACGGACCGGGGCGCTTCGCCCGACGATCGCGGCAGGTCGATGCTTGCCGGAGAGCCGCCCTGGAACACACGAAGAAATTCGTCGCGATATCTCGCATCGAGGAAGCTCGGGTAGATCTCCCAAATGGCGGCACCCGGCACCACCGCGCTCCCATACACGCTTTTGAGCTTAGCTGCGTAGTGGGTCAGACAGAAGTCGCGATCATAGAACGACAAAAGTTCGGTCGTGTTCGCCAAAAGAACAACAAGCAGCGCTTCGGCGGGACGTGCATCGCTTGAGGAAGCCCCCTCGCTCTCCGTGCCCACGCCTGATGCCTCCGGGTGCAATAGCCATCTCCATAGGCGGTGAGAATCCACGTCCCCAGCCCAGAAATAGCATAACTGTCAAGCTTGGCAAACCTGCAAGTCGCAGTCTCAACAACTGCCGCATGCTGCGTAGTTGCAATGTGTGCTCCGCTGTGATTGGCAGCGACAACGATGAACAATCGCAGTTGGTTATTAAATCGGGAATTGTTGCGAATTGGCTATATGATTGATGGCGTGGTGGACGCGACACGAAATATTCTGGTCCATGAGGCGGCGTGGTCTTCCCCTGTTTTGAGCCCGCCCCATCTCAACCACCGCCGATCTTGTACTCAGCTTCCGAGCGCTTTGAGCCAACGTTCAAAGGAAGAGGCCTCCTCGTATCCGGCATGCGAAACAGAGTGGGCGGGGCGCGACAACACCACAGCACTGCGACCTTCGCGGGGGCTGTAACCGAATTCCTTGCTGAAGGCTCGGCTGAAATTAGCCGCCGAACTACGGGGTCCACCACGTTGAGGCTGCGGCCGAGGAACTCGTCTTATGGACCAAGCGTGGCCCTAAGTGGCTAGAGGCGGAGCGCGCCTGCGTGGATGCCATGAGCGGCAAGGTGTCCCCCCAACAGGCCCGTGACACGTTCGAGGAGGCTGCCAAGGAGGAGGGCATGATCTTTCCTGATTAGGAGTTCTCATGGCTCGCCATTGGTTCAACCCTCCGGTCCCCGTCAAGACCGAGCGTCCAGGGGAAATCCGCAACGTCGAGAACGCCGAGACAGCCGGCGAGGAGCTGATGAAGTGGACCAGGCGTGGCCCTCGCTGGGACCTCGCGGTGCGCGTTTGCATGGCCGTGATATTCGACGAGATGGAACCTGAGGAGGCTCGTAAGGCATTCCTGGCTGCTGCAAAAGAGGAGGGGACATTACTTCCCCCAATGACAACCAGCTAACTTGAACTGCGGTAAAGGTTCTCTGACCTCTGACCAACACCGCCTTCGCGAAAGGAGCCCGCCGCCCGTGAGAAAGGCGACGGACCCCCACAGCGGCTGCACATCCAAGAAGAACCCGCTGCCACCTCTAAACTCTAAACCCGCGAGGGCCTGCGTTCTTCCTTACAACCTGGGTTGGTCGGCAGTCTGGTTCCGCTCCAATTTCCCTGTATGGCTCTCCATTGGTTCAACCCTCCAGTCTATGTCAGGAGCGACAGACCTGGCATTAGCCACGTCGAGGGTGCCGCCGAGGAACTCATGAAGTGGACCAAGAAGGGACCTAAGTGGAAGCTGGCGGTGCTGTCCTGCATCGACGCCTTTGAGGACCAAGTGTCACCCGAGGATGTCCGTAGGCCTTTGACGAGGCCGCGAAGGAGGAGGGGCATGCTCGTTCTGGAGTAGGAAGCCGCGTGATACCGCGCCGCTTGGCGACGTTCATACCCCACGCTCTGAGGCTCGACCATTTCTTGCTGAGCACAAGCAGTGAATGAGCCGCCTCATAGAGGGCCGTGCGGGCGAGCTCGTCACCGCATCGGCTCACCTTGCCCTGAAAGTCCGTCTCGCCAGATTGGTAGCGTGCCGGGGTCAGACCCAGATGCGCGCCGACATCCCTCGATCGGCGAAAGCGGTCCGGCTGATCGACCGTGGCACGAAAGGCGAGCGCGGTGATGGGTCCCACACCGGGCACGGACATGAGGCGCCGGCAGACTTGCTCCTTGCGGGCGATATTGAAGACCTGCTCTGTCAGTCGCCCGAACTCGCGCAACATCGTTGCCACGATCGCCAGAAGCGGCTCGACAAGAACGTTTGGGGCGGGGCGGGACGAAGAGGTTGCGGAGGGCTGACAAGGTCGAGACGAAGCGTTGCAGGCCTCCCGGCGATCGGACCCCCTCCATCATCCGCTCCCGTTTTCGCGGCGGCACATGGGAATTCTCCGCTCTGTTGTTCAACCCCTTGTGCGACCGGTGCTCGACGTCCGGCATCACCTGTCGCTTTGCCGCTCCATACGAGCGCAGCGTGTCGGTGATCATGCGCTTCGGCGCGAGCCCCTGCTTCTTCAACAGCCGCGTCAGCAAGCGCTTGGCGGCTTTGGTGTTGCGGCGGTTTTGCACGATTTCGTCCAGCACATATCCATCCTGGTCGACGGCGCGCCACAACCAAAGCTTTTTGCCGGCGATGGTGACGACCACTTCGTTCAGGTACCAGACATCATTCCGGCACGGCGGCTTGCGGCGCAAGCAGCGAGCGTAGTCCGGCCCGAACTTGATGCCCCACCGGCGAATTGTCTCATACGAAACCACGATGCCGCGTTCCAGCAGCATTTCCTCAACCAGGCGCAGGCTCAGCGGAAACCGGAAATAAAGCCAGACCGCGTGGGCGATAATAGGCGGCGGAATCGGGGGGGCGTGTAGCTGACGGCGGGCGTATTCATGCCCCCGGCGTCTATGTCGCAAATCTTGACGATTGGTTTGTGTGACAAGCCCGCCGCAGGTCTCAACGCGTTCATATGCAGACAATGTGAAATCGCCCTATTCCGCCTTTTTTTACCGCCCCTTAAGTCCCTCGCTCGCATGCTTGTCGATGCCATTGAACTCATAGCCATCGGCCAAGGATTTTGGAAAATATGTTTCCTCTCGCAGCAGAAACCGTGAGAGTCGCTGTAGGCCTAACGTTAAGGGGCTGGGAGAGAGCGGTTTGATTGGACGAAATGTGTACCGGAGTACCGAGTCATGAAGCCACGAGGTAATCTGGTCCGACTGAAGCAATTTCAGGTGAATGAGAAGCGGCGACAGTTGCAGCAGCTAGACATGATGATTGCCGATTTCGAACGCATGGCGCGAGAACTGGACTTCCAGATAAACGCCGAGGAAACGAAGGCCGGCATCTCCGATATCAATCATTTCGCTTATCCGACGTTCGCCAAGGCCGCCCGCCTACGTCGTGACAACCTCAAGAATTCGCAATCGGACCTTCTGCGGCAGAGAACCACAGCCGAGCCATGCCTCGCCGAGGCTGAAGCAGAGCTCTCCAAGGCGCAAATGCTAGAATCGCGCAGCGGCAGAGGCCACGACCTCGAACCCGGCAACCGAAGCGCCATGATCGGCTGAGCCGGACGGCTTCAGCGCGCCTCAATTCGCGACACCCGACTGGCCGTTGGCGCGTGTGTCGCCGCAGCGTGACAGCCGTCCCGGCCAGCTATCGCTGCATCAAGCCGCTGAAACTCTACAGTGCCGGGCGCGCTGCTACCTCAATTTCCTTACCGCTCAATCAATGTGACAGCACCGATTCTTCTCAACCGCGGCATGCCCTAAATCGTCACTTGCGTTCCGATCTCGACGACGCGTCCGGTCGGGATCTGGAAATACTCGGTCGCATCGGCCGCCGTGCGCGCCAGCCCGATGAACAGCTTGTCCTGCCAGACCGGCATGCCGGAATTGGGCGATGCCTTGAGCGAGCGCCGCGACAGGAAGAAGGATGTCGTCATGATGTCGAACTTCCAGCCCTGTTTGCGGCAGATCGCCAGCGCGCGCGGGATGTTCGGCTGTTCCATGTAGCCGAAGGTCAGCGTCACCCGCATGAACAGCTCGTCGACGGTCTCCATCTTCACCCGCTCGCTGTCGGGCACGACAGGCTGCGGCGCCGTCACAACCGAAAGGATGACGTTCTGCTCATGCAGCACCTTGTAGTGCTTGAGGCTGTGCATCAGTGCCGTCGGCGCGCTCAGCGGATCGCTGGTCAGGAACACCGCGGTGCCCGACACCAGATGCGGCTTCTTCTTCAGCAGATTGCCGGCGAGGAAATCCAGCGGGATCTCGTTCCGGCGGGTCTTGTCGAACAAATAGCGGCTGCCGCGGATCCATGTCCACATCGCCAGCACGATGGTGAAGGCTACCGCCAGCGAAGCCCAGCCACCTTCGAACACTTTGACGATGTTCGAGGCAAAGAAACCAATGTCGATGAACGCGAATACCACTGTCAGGGAGATGGCCAGCCAGAGCTGCCATTTCCAGATGCGGCTCATGATCACGTACAGCAGCACCGTCGTCACCAGCATGTTGCCGGTCACCGAAATGCCGTAGGCTGAGGCAAGCTTGCTGGATTCGCCAAAGCCGACCACCAGCAGCATCACCACCAACGCCAGCAGCATGTTGACGCGCGGCATGTAGATCTGGCCGGACTGTCTTTCCGACGTATGCAGGATTTCCAGGCGCGGCAGCATGTTGAGCTGCACCGCTTGCCTGGTCAGCGAGAAAGCGCCGGAGATCACCGCCTGGCTGGCGATGACGGTCGCAGCGGTGGCGAGAACGACCATCGGAATAAGCGTCCAGCCTTCGTTCATCTCGAAGAAGGGATGACCGACCACTCCGTTTTTCGCCAGCACGAATGCGCCCTGCCCGGCATAGTTCAGCAGCAGGCAAGGGAACACGATGGCCAGCCAGGCGAGCACGATGGGCTTACGGCCGAAGTGGCCGAGATCGGCATAGAGCGCCTCGGCGCCGGTGACGGCGAGGAAGATGGCGCCGATCGTCACGAAGGCGACGTCGGGTGAATTGATCAGGAACGCGACGATGTAATGCGGGCTGACTGCCAGCAGGATTTCCGGATCGGCGATGATGTGGTTGAGACCGGAAAGGCCGATGGCCAGGAACCAGACTGCCGTGATCGGGCCGAAGATCAGGGCGACGCCGCCGGTTCCAAACCGCTGTGCCGAAAACAGAATCGCCAGGATGACCAGCGTCAGCGGCACCACATAGGGCTGGAACGTCGGCGTGACGACGTTCATGCCTTCGACCGCCGACAGCACCGAGATCGCCGGCGTGATGACGGCGTCACCAAAAAACAGCGAGGCACCGACGATGCCGATGCCGAGGATCACCGCCGAGCGGGTCGGGAAACTGTTGCGCGCCAGCGCCATCAGCGACAGCACACCGCCCTCGCCGCGATTGTCGGCCCTGAGCACGAACATGATGTATTTGATGGTGACGATGATCGTCAGCGACCAGATGATCAGCGACAACACGCCGAGGATGTCGCCACGGTTGGCGACTTCGCCCCCCGACGATGCCACCAATGCCTCGCGGAAAGCATAGATCGGGCTGGTGCCAATATCGCCGTAAACCACGCCGAGTGCGCCCAGCATCAGCACCTTGGTGCTGTGCTGCTCGACCTCAGAATGGCTCGATTGTTCGACGGGTTCTGCCTCGTTACCAGCATTGGTAAGGGCCATGGACGACACTCCGATAAGCGCGCGGTGCTCTACGCTTGCTGCACTGCAATATCAAGTGCCGTCACGTAATGGCTCCGTATGCGGACCGCATTTGTTGCCCCACCGGCGGATTGTCTCATACGAAACCACGATCCCGCTCCAGCGCCATTTCCTCGACCAGACACAGGCTCAAGGGGAACCTGAAGGAGAGCCAGACCGCATGGGCGATGATCTGCGGCAGGAAACGATGGCGCTGCTTGTAGCTGACGGTCGCGATGTTCAGGCCATCGGTCTATGCCGAAAGTTAAGTTGATAACGCCTTAGCATATCTTTCTCCTGTGTGTGTCTGCCAGACGAGCGGGCGGGCACGGAAGTGGTCGCGCTCTGGCTGCCAGACATACTCGTCGAACCTGATGAAAACCTGACTTGTACACCCAGCCCAAACCGGTGCGAGGGGTCGGTCTAATACCAAAGGCTCTGAGGGCTGACTCTCTAGGGTTCCCGCCTCGATTGATCCCAAGCAGTTCGAAATGCTCGCCGCATGAGCGCCGCGTGACGATCAACCTGCCCGACCTCAGCTGGAGTTTGCGACGGAACCGGGAAATATGCCGGACCAAGCTGACTGGTGACACACGAACGCATTATTGTCTTCCGGTCTGGCGGCAACAGTATCGGCAGGACGGCAAAGCTGACCGGCTGCTGCAGCGAAGCGCAGGTGAAGCGCGTCTGGGCTCGACATCAGAAGGAAAGCGGGAAGCAGGAAATGTTGTCGCAAAAGTTGAGTTCTGCGACGGTGCGAAAGTCGCAAAATGGGTCGCGACAAAGGTTCGGCAGCTCCCCGAAGTAGCCATTTCAGATTGCTTGCAGGTGCGGATAAAGTCCTTTATGCATCGGCACATGATCAAGTCCGCGCCCATCGCTGCAATCTAT